>NZ_AJRC02000009.1:0-81051 GCF_000298695.2 Streptococcus sp. GMD3S
TTGTACTTTAAAGGTCTTGAGATAGTTATCTTTTCCAACTTGACCTTCGAAGGATTGGCCATTTTCGAGGTAAGGAAGGTCGTCTGACACGGAAGCCTTGACCTTATAAATCTTGCCATCAACTTTAAAGAAGTAGACGGTATCACCCTTGATGACAGCTGATTTAAGGTCTGAGACGATACCCTTGATGTTTTCTACCGTTTCATTATCCAACTCGAGGTCATTTTTATTGGCATACTTGCTGAGGAGTTCATCTACCGTAGTTGCTACGATGACGTTTTGGTACTCCACGGCATCGACCAATGCATACTCCTTGACCAAGCCTGCATTGTCCTTCAAGCCCATGATATAGAGCGGTTTGTCATTGAGATTGACAAGAATAGGGAAGGTAGCCTTGTAGGCCTTCTCTTGCACTGCTCCCTCTGCAGAAGCACGGGCAGATTCTTCGGTTGCTGAAGCTAGATTGTACTTGGTGATTTCACCAGTGCGCATATTTTCAAGGATAAATCCTAGATTACTTTCGTCAGCGTTGGCTGAAGTCACCCCAGTGTAGAGATAAATGTCATTTCCGATAGAAAGATAGTTATAGCCTTCTGTCGTTTGGGTAACGTTTTTCTTAGAAATCAAGGCATTCCAGAGGCCGTCTTTATACTTGCCGTTGTAGTTGATTTGCTCGATGGTTTCTTCAGCTGGATAGACACGATCCACCCATTCTGGGACTTCATCCAAGCTGTATTCCTTGGTTTCTCCATTGGTGGCATCTAAGATAATAACAGATGACGGACGAGGTACTCCTAGACCAAACTGCTTTTGATAAACGGTTGCTACATAGAAAGGATTGCCTTCATCATCCACCTCAAAGGAGGGCGTTTTAAAAATCTTGGTTGGGTACTTGATCCGAAGATGACGTTTGACGTCTCGGTTAAAATACTCGGAGTCTGAATACTTCATTGGCGTTTTTAAATCCACCAATTCCGCATTTCCTGTCACCATATCAACCTTGATATACTCGCCAATTCCCTTGGACTGATTATTAAACCATTTGATCGGGTCGGCATACTCCAAAGGAGTTACTCGATAAGGTTTGCCATCAACCGTCAGCTGGGTATAAGTATCTGCTGCTACGTACTGGGAGACCTTATCCGTCAGAGAGCCTAGATAACGATCTCCAATCTTCTCTGCAGTGCTCCGATCTAGGATTGGAACCTTACTGGTATCACTCTTAGGAAAATCTTTAAAATCTTTTTCTGTGATAGACACCACATTAGCATAATTTTTTGCTTGGAAAAAGCTAGAGGTTACTAGGCTTACCAGACCAGCAAGGGCAAAAATGATAGCTGCAGTCAGAAACAATCCTCTACTAAGTTTGGTAAAAAGGAATCCTTCTAGATTGAGATCTTTGGCAGCCTTGCCATGACGTAGGTGAACTGTCTTGAGGAGGTTGGTATCCTTGCGGAAACTAAACAAAATTCCCATCACCACCAGATGCCCACAAAGAAAGAAGATGAATTCCCAACTAGTAAGATTAAGTGGCGGCAAAAAGATATACCAAGTCGTTGCGATAAAAACAAGTTCAAAAAGTATGCGTTTCATCTGAGTTCCTCCTAAATAATCCGTCCTTCCAAATGATCCAGTTCATGTTGGCAGATCTGAGCTGGAAAACCTGTTAACGTAATGGTCTGTTCCTCCCACTTACTATCACGATAGGAAACCGTAATCGTTTCATAGCGAGTTGTTGGTCGCACCCCAGTCAAAGACAAACAACCTTCCTCTGTCTCGTAAGGTCCTTTATAGGAAAGGAGAATGGGGTTAAACATGACCATGGGAACCAAGCCAAGATTAAAGATAATGACACGCTTCTGCACACCAATCATATTGGCTGCCAGACCGACACAGGTCTCGCGATTAGCCAGCAGGGTATCCTGCAAATCCTTAGCCAGATAAAGGTCTTCCTGACTTGCAGGTTTCGAGACCTGCGACAAGAATAAGACATCTCGGACAATTTTCTTTTCCATTCTCTTTCACTCCTTGCTACTTTACTTTATTATAGCACAAAAGGGAGCAACTCCTAGTCCTTTCTCTCAAATGCAAAAAAAGCCATCCGAAGATGACTTTCTTTTTAAATCGCGTTCTTATCAAGACCAAGTTTACGTTGAACAAACTTAACGATTTCGACGATAAGTATCATTGAGAAGCTTCCAGCTAGAACAATACCCCATTGAGACAAGTCTAGTTTGGTTACGTGGAAGATACCTTCAAGCGGTTCTACAACGATTGTTGCCATCAAGAGGATGAAGGATACCAAGATAGACCAGTTGAAGGTCTTAGACTTGAATGGTCCGACTGTCAAGATGGATTGGTAAACAGACTTGACGTTGTAGGCATGGAAGAGCTGAATCAAACCAAGTGTTGCAAAGGCCATAGTGAGGGCATCTGCGTGAATAGCATGATTGTCACCCACGTGAACTGGGTAAGCAATCGCAAGGCCATAAACACTCATAACAATAGCTGCTTGGAGTACACCTTGATAAATGATAGAACTCAAAACACCACCTGAGAAGAAGCTTGCCTTGCGTCCACGTGGTTTATGGTTCATGACACCAGGCTCAGCAGGCTCAACACCTAGAGCGATAGCTGGGAAGGTATCTGTTACCAAGTTGATCCACAAGAGATGAACTGGCTGCAAGACGTCCCAACCAAACAAGGTTGATAAGAAGATAGTTAATACTTCAGCAGTATTGGCAGAAAGTAAGTACTGAATAGTCTTTTGAATGTTTGAGAAGACCTTGCGTCCTTCTTCAACTGCGACGATAATGGTCGCAAAGTTATCATCTGCAAGAATCATGTCAGAAGCCCCCTTAGAAACCTCTGTACCAGTGATTCCCATACCGATACCGATATCGGCTGTTTTCAGAGCTGGCGCATCATTAACACCGTCACCTGTCATAGCAACAACCTTACCTTGTTTTTGCCAAGCCTTGACGATACGAACCTTGTGTTCTGGAGATACACGCGCGTAGACAGAGTATTGACCAACGACTTTTTCAAATTCTTCATCTGAAAGTTCGTTGAGTTCAGCACCAGTCAAGACATGGTCTTCCGAGTCATTTTCATCGATGATTCCCAAACGTTTGGCAATGGCTTCCGCTGTATCTTGGTGGTCACCAGTGATCATGATTGGACGGATTCCCGCTTCCTTAGCGACACGAACAGCTTCTGCTGCTTCGGCACGTTCAGGGTCAATCATTCCAATCAATCCAGTAAAGATCAAGTTGTTTTCAAGCTCTTCAGAAGTCAGGTTTTCTGGAATGCTGTCTACAATCTTATAAGCACCCGCAAGAACACGCAAGGCTTGGTGAGCCATTTCAGAGTTGTTTGTGTGAATTAAGTCATTAACTTTCTCATCAATCGGAGCAACATCTCCAGCCTTATCACGAGCAACACAACGTTTCAAAAGTTGGTCAGGGGCTCCCTTGACTGCTACGAGGAATTTACCATCTGGTAATGGATGAACCGTTGACATGAGTTTACGATCTGAGTCAAATGGTAACTCAGCTACACGAGGATATTGCTCTAAAAATCCTTTAACATCATAGCCCTTGTCCAAGGCATACTGGATGAAGGCTGTTTCCGTTGGATCCCCAATCAGGTTTCCTTCTGCATCAATCTTAGTATCATTAGCCAAAACAACAGAACGAAGAAGAGGCATTTCAAGACCTAGTTCAATATCATCAGCTGAATCATGTAGGACTGCATCATAGAAGACTTTTTCGACTGTCATCTTGTTCATGGTAAGCGTACCAGTCTTATCAGAAGCGATGATCTCAGTTGAACCAAGTGTTTCAACTGCTGGCAACTTACGAACGATAGAGTTTCGTTTTGCCAAAACTTGAGTACCAAGGGCAAGAACGATGGTCACGATAGCAGGAAGTCCTTCTGGGATGGCTGCAACAGCAAGCGCAACAGATGTCATCAACTCACCAAGTGGATTTTTACCTTGAATGAAGACTCCGACTACAAAAGTAACAAGGGCAATGACCAAAATTGCATAGGTCAAGACCTTAGAAAGGTTGTTCAAGTTTTGTTTGAGTGGTGTATCCGTCTCATCCGCATCTTGGAGCATGCCAGCGATATGACCCACTTCCGTGTACATACCTGTATTGACAACAACGCCAAGACCACGACCATAAGTCACATTTGAGTTTTGGAAGGCCATATTGACACGGTCACCAATACCAGCATCTGCAGAGAGCTCGACAGTCAAGTCTTTTTCGACTGGAACAGACTCACCTGTCAAAGCTGCTTCTTCGATTTTAAGAGAATTAGCTTCTAGCAATCGTAGGTCTGCTGGCACCACGTCACCTGCTTCAAGAGCAACGATATCACCTGGTACCAATTCTTTTGAATCAATCTCAGCCATATGCCCATCACGAATAACGCGAGCAGCTGGACTAGACATAGACTTGAGGGCTTCGATGGCTTCTTCTGCTTTTCCTTCTTGGTAAACACCGAAGGCAGCGTTGATGATAACCACGGCTAGGATAATGATGGCATCTGCGATATCTTCCCCACCAGAAGTTACGACTGACAAGATAGCCGCAGCAACTAGGATGATAATCATCAAATCCTTAAATTGCTCGATAAACTTGACTAGGAGTGATTTTTTCTCACCCTCTTCCAGTTCATTGCGTCCATATTCAGCTAGACGTTTCTGCGCTTCGCTTGACGAAAGACCCTGTTCAGTTGCTTCAACTGACTTCAAGACCTCTTCAGGACTTTGAGTGTAAAACGCTTGGCGTTTTTGTTCTTTTGACATGTGTCTCCTCCTTGACATTGTGTGCAAAACAAGTTCTCTTTTAGTTTTATGACAAACAAAAAGAGACCTGTTAATCATAACAAGTCTCGCTGTTTAAGATAGTGCCGGAAAACATACTTTTCAGTATACAATTCGGAATGACGACACTATCACAGGTTTCTGCCAGCTACTCCCTTGAGTAGTACTATTATATCAAAATTTGAACATTTTTCAAGGGTTTAAATCCGATGAAACAAGACTAAATTTGAATTTTCCCTTGAAAACCAGTATAATGGTAGAATACTATATGCCTAGAAAGGAAGCCCGATGAACCAATCCATGTCAAATCTCAAATTGGCAGAACGTGGAGCCATTATCAGCATTTCGACCTACCTCCTCTTGTCTGCGGCAAAATTGGCAACTGGTCACCTCCTGCATTCTTCCAGTTTGGTGGCAGATGGTTTCAACAACGTATCCGATATTATTGGAAATGTTGCTCTCTTGATTGGGATTCGGATGGCCCGCCAACCTGCAGACCGTGACCATAGCTTTGGTCACTGGAAGATTGAAGATTTGGCTAGCTTGATTACTTCCATCATCATGTTCT
The DNA here is from genome assembly GCF_000298695.2 of Streptococcus sp. GMD3S. Lineage (GTDB taxonomy): Bacteria > Bacillota > Bacilli > Lactobacillales > Streptococcaceae > Streptococcus. The sequence continues at coordinate 5,403 of NZ_AJRC02000009.1, forward strand.
ATGTTGGTTTTGATGTACTTCGGGACACCATTCAGAAAATCCTTAGTCGGGAACAAACACCCATTGATCCTCTGGGTGCAACTCTAGGAATCATTTCTGCAGCGATTATGTTTGTGGTCTATCTCTACAATACACGCCTCAGTAAGAAATCCAAGTCCAAGGCGCTCAAGGCTGCCGCCAAGGACAATCTTTCCGATGCTGTCACCTCGCTTGGGACTTCCATTGCTATCTTAGCCAGCAGTTTCAATTACCCTATCGTGGATAAATTGGTCGCTATCATCATCACCTTCTTTATCTTAAAAACAGCCTATGATATCTTTATCGAGTCTTCCTTCAGTCTTTCAGATGGTTTTGATGACCGTCTGCTAGAGGACTACCAAAAGGCCATCATGGAGATTCCAAAGATTAGTAAGGTCAAGTCCCAAAGAGGGCGGACCTACGGTAGCAATATCTACCTTGATATCACGCTGGAAATGAATCCCGACCTATCAGTCTATGAAAGTCACGAAATTGCGGACCAGGTTGAGTCTATGCTAGAAGAACGATTTGGTGTTTTTGATACTGATATCCACATCGAACCTGCTCCTATACCTGAAGACGAAATTTTGGACAATGTCTATAAAAAACTACTCATGCGCGAGCAATTGATTGACCAAGGCAATCAATTAGAAGAACTCCTTGCTGAGGACTTTATCTATATTCGTCAAGATGGAGAGCAGATGGACAAAGAGGCTTATAAGACTGAAAAAGAACTTAGTGCTGCGATTAAGGATATTCAAATCACTTCCATTAGTCAGAAAACCAAGCTCATTTGCTATGAGCTAGATGGTATCGTCCATACCAGTATCTGGCGTCGCCATGAGACTTGGCAAAATATCTTTCATCAGGAAACTAAAAAAGAAGACAAACAATGACCCTATCCAGTGGATAGGGCCTTTTTGATTATTCTACTTTAAGCAAAGACAGACTATGACGGTTTGGAAGATTTGCTTTTCGAAGCTTGTTTTGTCTGTTTTCTAGCTTGGCGATTTTGCTCGATGCGCCATTCTCTTTCATAGTACTTCATAGTCTCATAGACCCTTTCAGGAAGTCCTACATCTAGCAGAAAGATCGGGATAATTAAATCTGCTGACGGATGAAAAGGGAGAATCCTTCTCTTCAACAGAGCTAGAAAGGATTGGGATTTCACATTTTCCTTGTTTTTAAAATAGACTTCAATCCGATAAGAATCCCTATACTTCCCTCGAATCCGAGAAAAGGAAAACTCTTCTACATCTGCCCAAGCATAGAAATGACTGGGTTTCTTTGGGTTTGGTTTGTAGTAAAACCCCTCAACTGTGCATCTCAAATACTCCTTATCCAAGCTTAACAGTCTGTATGTCTGATAAATGATTACTCCAGCACAAAAGAGGACAAGCAGTATTAATAAAAGACTTATCGTATGAAGTTTAGTTCCCTTTTGCGAGTACAAATGGAGATAAGAGAGAGGTAGCAAGAAAAAAAGTACTGAAGTCAAGCCAAACAAGGCATTCCAAATGATTTTCTTGGGACTACGTTTAATGACTTTTTCTTCCATTATGCCAACTCACTTAGATATTCATAGCGCTCGTATTTTTCAAGGAGTTCTTCGTTTTTCTCATCCAGTTCTTTTTGGAGAGTAGCCAGCTTACCAAAGTCAGAGCCATTTGCCTGCATTTCTTCTTCAATAGCAGCAATACGATTTTCCAAGGCTTCAATATCCCCTTCAATGCTTGCCCACTCCTGCTTTTCTTGGTAGGTCATGCGTTTCTTGTCTTCACGGACCTTGACTACTTTTTCCTTTTCTGCCTTTTGCACTTGATTGGACATCTCTGTTTCAAAGACTTTTTCATCAAGGTAGTCGGTGTAATGACCAAAGAAAGGACGAATCTTACCATCCTCAAAAGCGAGAATCTTGGTCGCTACCTTATCTAGGAAATAACGGTCGTGGCTAACTGTCAAGACAGGGCCGGCAAAGCTCTGCAAGAAATTTTCCAAGACTGTCAAGGTTGCAATGTCCAAGTCATTTGTCGGCTCATCCAAAAGGAGAGCATTTGGTTTTTCCAAGAGCAGTTTGAGGAGATAAAGGCGTTTTTTCTCTCCACCAGACAATTTCTCAATCAAGGTTCCATGCGTCGAACGTGGGAAAAGGAACTGCTCCAGCAACTCAGCGATGGAAGTCGTAGAACCACCGCTGGTCTTAACCTCTTCTGCTACTTCCTGCAGGTAATTGATAATCCGTTTGCTTTCATCCAAACCTTCAATTTGTTGAGAGAAATAGGCGATGCGAACCGTCTCACCGATGATAACTTGACCTTTAGTCGGCTCAAGACTTCCTGCGATGAGATTAAGCAGAGTTGACTTCCCGACACCATTATCCCCAACAATTCCGATACGGTCTTTGGCTTGCACCAATAGATTAAAATCTTGCAAAATGGGCTTGTTTTCATAGGCGAAGGAAACATTCTGAAACTCGATGACTTTTTTCCCAATCCGACTGGTTTCAAAGTTCATGGTCAAGTCTGTATCAGCAACGCCACCTGAAACTTCTTTTTTCAAATCGTGGAAACGATTGATACGGGCCTGTTGCTTGGTCGCACGTGCCTGTGGTTGTCTGCGCATCCAGGCCAGTTCTTGCTTATAAAGTTGTTCTTTTTTGTGGAGAAGGGCAGCGTCACGCTCATCTTGTTCAGCCTTGAGGCGAACATAGTCCTGGTAATTTCCCTGATACTCGGTCAAGCCTGCTCGGTCCAACTCGAAAATCCGCGTTGATAGTGCATCTAGGAAATAACGATCGTGGGTGATAAAGAGAACGGTCTTCTTGGAATTTTTCAAAAAAAGAGTCAGCCACTCAATGGTCGCAATGTCCAGGTGGTTGGTCGGCTCGTCCAGAAGCAAGAGGTCGTGGTTTCCTAGGAGAACTTGCGCCAACTGAACCCGTCTTCTCAAACCGCCTGACAATTCACCAACTGGAGTCGACAAGTCCTGAATACCCAGCTTGCTGAGGACCGTCTTGACCTGGCTTTCAATTTCCCAGGCTTGGAGAGAATCCATCTCTGCCATGACCCGTTCCAAATGAGCCTGCTTGTCCTCACTGTAGTTGAGCATGATTAACTCATACTCACGAATCAACTGGATTTCCTTGAGGTCGCTGGACAGAACCGTGTCCAAAACTGTCTTGCTATCATCAAAATCTGGATTCTGAGTCAAGTAGCCAATCTTGTAGTCATTCTTAGCCGAAAAGGGACTGACATCCCCATCAAAGCCAGAAACACCAGAAAGAACATCTAACAGAGTGGTCTTACCAGTCCCATTGACACCAATCAGACCAATTCTATCCAAGTCATGGATGATAAAGGAAATATCCTTAAAAACGGTCTTGTCACCAACGGATTTGCTTAGTTTTTCAACGATAAAATCACTCATTTTTTCTCCCTCAGGTAAGCATGGATAGCTTGACGATCATTTTCCAACTCTCCATCGACAATGGCAAACTCAATCTCTGTTAAAATCTCTCCCAAGTCTGGTCCTGGCTGGTAACCATATTCCTTAATCAAAATTCCACCATTAATCTGGATTTCTTTCTTATCATGAATGGTCAAACTATGGTAAGTTTCTTTGATGGTTTGTGGGTTGACTTCTTTCCCTTGGGCCTGACGAAGACTTTCAGCTTGTAGAAGGGAATCCAAGTCAAAGCGGTAACAATCACGCTTGCTCAGCTCACCTTCTTCTCGCAAAGCCAAAATAGTCAGTAAATCCTGCACCTGCTTGGCAAACTGTCGTGAGGTTTTCCAAGCTTTCAAAAATGGCTGTGCATCTTTAATCTCCATAGCCCACAATAGAGCCGCCCAGGCTTGTTCGGAAGACTCAAAAGTGAAATCAGTCTTCAAATCAAACAGTTTGTTGAGCTTGTCTTGGCTTCCTGCCATATCTGGAAGATAGTCATAAGCTCGACTCTCAATCATGGAAGCCAGACCAACTCGCCAAAAAGGTGCCAGCAAGAGCTTATCAAACTCAACGAAGGTGCGCTCCACAGAAATTTTCTCCAAAAGTGGCGTCAAAGTCTTCATCGCTTCAAAAGTTTCTGACTCAAGTTTAAAACCGAGACTGGCCTGAAAACGGAAACCACGCATAATTCGCAGAGCATCTTCGTTAAAACGCTCACTAGCCACTCCAACTGCTCGTAAAACTTGGTATTTCAAATCTTCTAAACCATGGAACAAGTCAATGATTTCACCTGTCTCATCCAAAGCGAAGGCATTGACTGTGAAATCACGGCGCTTGAGGTCTTCTTCTAGCGAACGCACAAAGGAAACCGCACTGGGTCTGCGGTAGTCCACATAGACATCTTCGGTCCGAAAGGTGGTTACCTCATACTCCTCGTCCCCATCTAAAACTAAGACAGTTCCGTGCTCGATTCCAATATCGGCTGTTCGCGGAAAAATCTGCTTGGTCTCCTCTGGATAAGAAGAAGTCGCAATATCCACATCGTGGATGGGACGATTGAGGAGGGCATCTCGAACAGAGCCCCCAACAAAATAGGCCTCAAAGCCTGCTTCTTTAATTTTTTCTAATACTGGTAAAGCCTTCTGAAATTCAGAAGGCATTTGCGTTAATCTCATAATAAGTGTTCTAATCCATAGACAAGCTCATGACGCTTGACAACTTCTTTGATTCCCAAATTGACCCCTGTCATGAAGGAGCTGCGATCATAGGAGTCATGACGAAGGGTCAATCCTTCTCCCTGATTGCCAAAGATAACTTCTTGATGAGCTACTAAGCCTGGCAAACGAACTGAGTGGATCCGCATGCCATCAAAGTCAGCACCACGAGCACCCGCAATCAATTCTTCCTCATCAGGCGCACCTTGCTGGATTGATGCCCGAACTTCCGCCATCAACTCAGCTGTTTTGATAGCTGTTCCACTCGGAGCATCTTTTTTCTTATCATGATGGAGCTCGATAATCTCCACATTTGGGAAATATTTGGCAGCCTGCGCCGCAAATTGCATGAGCAAGACAGCTCCCAAGGCAAAGTTAGGGGCAATCAAGCCACCCAAATCTTGTTTACGGGAAAATGCTTTTAGTTCTGCAATTTCTTCACTAGTGAAGCCTGTTGTCCCTACGACTGGAGCAAAGCCATTTTCAAGAGCAAAGCGTGTATTTTCGTAGGCAACAGCTGGTGTGGTGAAATCCACCCAGACATCTGCTTCAAATCCAACCAAGTCAACCTTATCATTGAAGACAGGAATTCCCTGCCACTCTGACTCAGACTCAAACGGATCCAAAACTGCGACCAAGTCCAAGTCTAGATCAGCCAAGACCATCTGACAAGCGGCCTGGCCCATCTTTCCCTTAAACCCAGCAATAATCACTCGAATACTCATCTCTACTCCTGTCTAAGATACAAAGCTTGTAAGAACACAAAGTGAAAATAGGAGTTCTGATCAAGGAGTGTCTACTCCTTGGAAGAACTATCTTTTTCACACAGGGTTCCAGGCGTGTTCAATTATCAAGATACAAAGGACGTTAGCTGCCCATGAAAAATAGGGAATGGCGCTGACTTTCCATGAAAGGCAAGACAGGCATCTTTTTTCAAGAGGCAGATAGTCCGTGTTCAATTTCTAAGATACAAAGCCTGCCCAGAACAATCTAGACAACTGGCGTATAGCTCAAGGCGATACTGCCTTCTCCAAGGTGGGTCCCAATGACACTACCAAAGCTGACAATTGGAATCTCAGAATTCACACCACTCTCCATCAAAAGCTGACGTAAATCCGCTGCCTTTTGAGGAGCGTTTCCATGAATGACTGTAATACGGTAGTCCCCATCTTTTGTCAACTCTTTGATGATTTCCACCAAACGTTTGATTGCTTTTTTCTCTGTACGAACTTTTTCATAAACCTCAATCACACCTTGGTCATTGAAGTAAAGAATGGCCTTGATACTGAGAAGATTTCCTAGGATGGCCGCCCCATTTGACAGACGTCCTCCCTTAACCAAGTGATCAAGGTCATCTACTATGATAAAGGCCGAGTTATCGGCGATTTGGATAGCCAATTTCTCCTGAATCTGAGCAAAATCATCGCCTTGTTCTGCCCAATCAAAGGCACTCTCTACCATAAATCCTAGAGGGGAACTTGTGATATGGGTATCTGGAAAGGCAATGGTCAAACCTTCATACTCGTCTAACATATATTGGATATTCTGATAAAAGCCTGAAATTCCTGACGAAAGAAAGAGGCCCAAGACATGAGTATAGCCTTCATCTTTCAAGGAACTTAGAATCTCATCCAATTTGGCAATACTTGGTTGACTAGTTTTAGGCAATTCTGCAGACTGAGCCATTTTTTGATAAAATTCTTCAGCAGTCAGATTGACACCTTCAACATACTCCTCCCCATCAATATTGACAGGAATATCCAAGATAAATAGATTCTCTCTTTGCAGCGTCCTCTCCTCTAAATAGGCTGAAGAATCTGTAATGACAGCTAATTTCATGGCTAAAACTCCAAATTGATTCCTGGAAGATCCAAGGCGATTTCTGTTACTTCATACGTCAAACGATTAAGCATGTTCAAACATGGACGTGCCAAGGTTTCGACTTCTTCTTGGTTAAATTCGCTTGGTTCGTTGACAATACGACCTTCCACATGGTTCACTTGGGAAATTGTTCCGCTGATGACAAATTTGTCAAAGACAATCATAAAGCTCAAGATAACGACTAAAGAAGTCACTTGGTTTTCTTGGTCATGTTGGAGTAACTGAAAGTTCACGTCTACCTTGGTTTCAGGAGCTCCATTTTCATTTTCCCATTCAAAGTTACGAGCATCAAAGTGATACTGGCTAACAAATTCTTGTTCTCGTTTAAGATTCATTTTTCTCTCCCATTGCTACAATTTACTATGCAATTGTACCACATTTTTATCATTTCATCTAGTTTTCTAGGCTTTAGTCAATTCCGATTTCATCTTTAACCACAGCAGCAATCGTATCTACATAGTAGTTGACTTCTTCTGTTGTTGGTGCTTCTGCCATGACACGCAAGAGGGGTTCTGTTCCACTTGGGCGGACAAGGATACGGCCGTTCCCTGCCATCTCTTCTTCCATCTTTTCTATGATTGTCTTGATGGCTGGTACTTCCATGGCATTTTCTTTCATGGCATTTTCCACTCGGATATTGACCAGTTTTTGTGGGTAAATCGTCACTTCTGATGCTAGTTGAGACAAGCTCTTGCCTGTTTCTTTCATGATTTTGGTCAATTGGACAGCTGATAATTGACCATCACCAGTTGTATTGTAGTCCATCAAGATAACGTGACCTGATTGTTCACCACCAAGGTTGTAGCCTGATTTTCTCATTTCTTCAACGACATAGCGGTCACCAACAGCAGTCACTGCCTTGTTAATGCCAGCGCTATCCAAAGCCTTATGGAAGCCAAGGTTAGACATAACCGTTGTCACGATGGTATTTTGAGCCAACTGGCCTTTTTCAGAAAGGTATTTCCCGATGATGTACATGATCTTATCACCATCGACGATGTCGCCATTTTCATCGACAGCAATCAAGCGGTCACTGTCTCCGTCAAAGGCCAAACCAATAGCTGACTGGCTTTCTTTGACCACCTCTTGAAGAGCTTCTGGATGTGTAGAACCCACATTCAAGTTGATATTAAGACCATCCGGTGTCTCACCGATAACAGTTATTTGAGCTCCAAGGTCTGCAAAGATTTGACGAGCACTTGTAGACGCTGCACCATTAGCTGTATCCAAGGCCACTTTCATCCCTTCAAGAGGAGTTCCAGTTGAAACAAGGTAGCCTTCATACTTACGTAAACCTTCTGGATAGTCCACTAAGGTTCCCAAGCCTTCGGCGCTTGGACGAGGAAGGGTATCTTCTGTAGCATCTAGCAAGGCTTCGATTTCTGCTTCTTTTTCGTCATCAAGTTTGAAGCCATCCCCTCCAAAGAACTTAATTCCATTATCAAGGGCTGGGTTGTGACTAGCGGAAATCATGACACCTGCACTGGCTCCCTCAGTTTTGACCAAATAAGCTACTGCTGGTGTTGCAAGGACACCGAGTTTGTAGACGTGAATCCCTACAGAGAGAAGACCTGCCACTAAGGCAGATTCTAGCATTTCTCCTGAGATGCGTGTATCACGTCCTACAAAGACTTTAGGGGCTTCTGTTTCGTGTTGGCTAAGAACATAACCACCAAAACGTCCCAATTTAAAGGCCAATTCTGGCGTCAGTTCTACGTTTGCTTCTCCACGGACTCCATCGGTCCCAAAATATTTACCCATTTTATTTATCATCCTTTTCTACTATTTTGTTTAGTCCTGTTTAGACGAGTCTGGTTTCGTTTCTGAACTCGTTGAAGACGAACTGCTGGTTGAAGAGCCCGTTGACGAGGTCGTTGACGAAGAACTCGAGCTAGACGATACTGTTTTGGTTGTAATTTTCATTGTAGTGTCAAATGGCATAATGACGCTTGGCAAGACATTTCCATTTTTATCGACTGCTTGTAGAGGAACAGAAGCCGAATAATTACCTGTTATCCGTTCACTCGTTGGCAAGATGGCAATGACACGATCTACTCTAGAGAGAGTTTCCTCATCACTAATAACCGTTACTTTTTCATCTGATACAGTGACTGTATCAATTTTCACACGAGAATCAATCTGACTAGGGTCAATCTCCGGCACAACGATTACATTATCACGTTTTGCTTTTTTACCAACCTTGACTGTTATCTTTTGCGGTGTCGCAACAGCCGTCAAACCACTCGGTAAATTTTCAATAGTCAGGGGAACTTCGATGGTTCCTACACTGGCATTGGTTAAGTCAGCTTTGACCTTGAATTTCCGAGTGCTTTCCTGCATCTCACTCGCCAAAGCAACTCTGTTTGACCCAGTCAGAAAGACGGTCACTTCAGATGTAAAACCACTGATAAAGTACTGAGCACTGTCATACTGAATATCGATTGGGACATTAAGAACCGTATTGGTATAGGTTTCTGTCCGCACCTGTCTAGCACTATTGCTATTCTGATAGTTTGTTGAAGTCGCATAGATAAAGAGGATGCAGGCGAAAAAGAAGGAAGAAATAATATAAAGACTATTTTTTCTCATGTTTCAATCCTCCTAGCAAACGCTCTTTCAAACCTTGTTTTTCCTCTGATGCTGGAAGCAAGATTCTTCTTAACTCCGATTCAAACTCTTCCAAGGTCAAATCATGCTTAAAGACTCCATTATAGGTGATTGAGATTCCACCTGTTTCCTCAGAAACCACAAAGGTAAGAGCATCTGATACTTCCGACAAACCAATCGCTGCCCTGTGACGTGTCCCAAACTCCTTGGAAATTCCCGTATTTTCAGTCAGGGGTAGGTAGGCTGAAGTTACGGCAATCCGATCTTCTCTGACAATGACCGCTCCATCGTGTAAGGGAGTATTGGGGATAAAGATATTAATCAATAACTCAGAGGAAATTTTAGCATCTAGAGGAATCCCAGTTGAGATGTATTCCTGCAAGGTTCTCACTCGCTGAACTGCTACCAGAGCACCAATCTTACGAGGACTCATGTACTCGACTGATTTGACAAAGGCGCGAACCATTTGCTCTTCCGCACTAATAGGCGCATTGTAGAAGAAATCAGTAGCTCGACCCAATCGTTCCAAACCAGTCCGAATCTCTGGTGAAAAAATAACCACCGCTGCAATGACCCCGTAGGTGATGATCTGATTAATCAACCAGGAAATGGTCGTCAAACCAATCATATTGGACAGAATCTGACCTAAAATAAAGACCAAGACTCCCCGCACCAAAATCATGATTTTGGTCCCTGCAATCGCTTTGGTAAAATGATATAAAATATAAGTCACAATCAGAATATCTATCAGATTGGTGACTATTGTCCAAGGGCTTGAAAACAAACTCGTCCAGTATTGCAAATTGGATAATGGTTGAAAATTCATCCCTGGCCTCCTCCCTGTCAAAACACTTTCTGTACCATTATACCATTTTTTGCCCATTTTTTCCCTATCCTACCTCATTTTAAATTAAGCAAAAATATGATAAAATAAACTGACTAGAAAAAACGAAGGAGAAATCATGTCTCAACTCTATGATATTACCATTGTAGGTGGCGGTCCTGTTGGGCTCTTTGCTGCCTTTTACGCCCACCTACGCCAAGCCAAAGTCCAAATCATCGACTCTCTTCCCCAGCTCGGTGGTCAACCAGCCATCCTCTATCCTGAGAAGCAAATCCTTGATGTGCCAGGTTTTCCAAACCTTACTGGAGAAGAATTGACCAATCGCTTGATTGAACAGCTAAACGGCTTTGAAACACCTGTTCACCTCAACGAAACTGTTCTTGAAATCGAGAAACAAGATCAAGGTTATACAATTCAAACTAACAAAGGAAGTCACCTGACCAAAACAGTTATCATTGCCATGGGTGGTGGCGCCTTTAAACCACGGCCACTCGAATTGGAAGGTGTTGAGAGCTATGAAAATATCCACTACCACGTTTCCAACATCCAGCAATACGCTGGTAAGAAAGTAACCATCCTTGGTGGTGGGGACTCAGCAGTGGACTGGGCTCTGGCTTTTGAAAAGATTGCCCCAACTACTCTCGTTCACCGCAGAGATAACTTCCGCGCCTTAGAACACAGTGTGCAAGCCTTGCAAGAATCATCTGTAACCATCAAGACACCGTTCGTCCCTAGCCAACTTATCGGAGATGGAAAAACACTCGACAAACTAGAAATCACCAAAGTCAAATCAGATGAAACCGAAACGATTGAGGTAGACCATCTCTTTGTCAACTATGGTTTCAAATCATCTGTTGGCAATCTTAAAAATTGGGGTCTGGATCTCAACCGCCACAAGATTATCGTCAATAGCAAACAAGAATCCAGCCAAGCAGGTATCTATGCTATCGGCGACTGCTGCTACTATGAAGGTAAGATTGATTTGATTGCGACAGGACTGGGTGAAGCTCCAACAGCTGTTAACAATGCCATTAACTACATTGACCCTGACCAAAAAGTACAACCCAAACACTCGACCAGTTTATAATAAAAGAACCACGGATCAACGATTCGTGGTTTTATAGTTCATCTGCAATCTTGTTTATTTTTCTGAGTCTGTGGTTGACACCACTTTTGGTCAGGGGATTGCTCAGGCTATCCGCCAACTGCTGGATAGAGTAGTCTGGGTGCTGGATCCGTAAGCGAGCCACCTCCTGCAAATCCACTGGTAAATTTTCCAAACCCATTCTATCTTTGATTTTACTGATATTATTGATAGTCTTCATGCTGGCAGAAACTGTCCGAGCGATATTAGCTGTCTCGGCATTATTGGCTCGATTGAGATCGTTACGAGTTTCACGCAAAATCTTGACGCGCTCAAAGTTATCACGCGCCTGCATAGCCCCAATCACGATCAAGAAATCCATGATGTCCTCTGCACGCTGGAGATAGGTAACTGCACCTTTCTTTCGCTCAATAACCTTGGCATCCAACAAAAACTGCTGAAGGAGAGAGGCTAGTCCATGGGCGTGGTCCAGATATACAGAACTGATCTCCAACTGGTACTTGCCAGACTCCGGATCTCGGATGCTACCATTTGCCAGAAAGGCCCCACATAAGTAAGCACGACCAGCCTCTTCATCTGCTAAGATATCGGGATCAATACCCGTCTCCAAACCAAAGAAGGAATCCGCAAGTCGCAAATCAGCTAAAAGCTCCTGCACCCTCTCATCTGTATAGACCGTATAGACACGATTCTTGCGAAGATTGCTTCTCTGATGGTGTCGAATCTCAGACTTAATCTCATAAAAATGGAGAAAGGACTCATAGAGATGCCGAGCCAACTTGGCATTTTCAGTCACAACAGACAAGGTCAGGCCAGAAGTCGAGAGACCGATGCTACCAGACATCTTGATAATGGCCGATAGTTCATAACGACTGAGATGGTGTTGACCAAGAATTTCTTCTTTTACTGCTACTGTGAAACTCATTTTCTCACCTGTATAATGCGCATCAATTCATCTACAATCAAATCGCCATCATGGAAGGCTCCTCCATTTTCCAAACGAAGGAAGTTGGATGAAATCACACGAGGGACCTGCTTGCAAAGACCAGCAAAATCATGCTCTACCTGAACCAAATATTCATCAAAACGGTTGGTATCCATGTATTCTCTAGGAACCTTCTCGATATTAACCAAGACCGTATCAATAAATGGCCTACCTAAGTGTCGATGGAGGACTTCCACGTGGTCACTGTCTGAAAAGTGCTCTGTTTCCCCACGCTGGGTCATGATATTGCAGACATAGGCGATCTCTGCCTTAGTCTCCAAGAGAGCCTGTCCAATCTCCTCAATGACAATATTGGGCAAAATCGATGTAAAGAGGGAACCAGGCCCCAAGACAATCATGTCACTCTCGAGAATGGTATTGACTACTCGACGGCTGGCTTGCGGTGTTTCATCATCCAAGGTATTGGTCACATAGACATGGTCGATCATGCCTGGATGATCTGCAATGTGGCTCTCACCTGCCACCTCAGAACCGTCTTTAAAGACTGCATGCAGTGTCAAAGGCTGATCGCTTGAGGGGTAGATTTTTCCTGTTGTGTGGAAAAAGAGACTTAGCAGCTGCATGGCATTGTAAGTGGACCCTTGCATTTCAGAAAGTCCTGCTATAATGATATTTCCTAGAGGATGACCTGCAAAAGCACCAGCGTCTTCTGAAAAGCGGTACTGAAAAACCTTCTCATAAAATTTAGGCATATCCGACATGGCTACCAGGACATTGCGAAGATCTCCTGGTGGTGTCAGCTGTTGGATATTCTTTCTTAGTTCACCAGAAGAGCCACCATCATCAGCTACCGTTACGATGGCTGCGATATCAACATCCTTTTCTCGCAAGCTTTTCAAAATGACGGGGATACCAGTTCCTCCACCAATCACCGTTATCTTTGGTTTTCTCATGAACGATTTACCGTTTCCTTTCTTCTGTCTTTGTCACGATGGCTTTCATTGACAGGCCAGTTTTTAGCAAGGTCCTCAGCTATTCGTTTGGCAAAGGCAACACTACGGTGCTGTCCACCTGTACATCCTACTGCAATGGTTAAAACAGACTTGCCTTCTTTTTTGTAACTTGGCAAAATGGGTTCAATCAAGGCGAGTAAGTGCTGATAGAAACTTTCAGACTCTTCATGATTCATCACATAGTCATAAACTGCTTGATCCTCACCTGTCTGATTACGGAGTTCAGGGAGGTAGTATGGGTTTGGTAAGAAACGGACATCAAAGACCAAGTCTGCATCGATAGGAATACCATACTTGAATCCAAAAGACATGACTTCGATACGGAAAGACTGGGCTTGTTCTTGGTCCGAAAATTGCTCAGCAATGGTTTTACGAAGTTCACGCGGAGTAAGTTCTGTCGTATCCACCACATTTTGGCTCATGTTTTTCAAAGGTGCCAAGAGCTCGCGCTCCAGCTTGATGCCGTCCAAAATCCGACCATCCGCTGCTAGAGGGTGACTCCGTCTGGTTTCCTTGTAACGGGCCACCAATTCCTTATCTTTTGCATCCAAAAAGAGAATTTTGAAATCCAAATCATCTTGGTTTTCCAATTCATCCAAAACTGCCTGAATCTCTGAAAAGAAGGAACGGCTCCGCATGTCCACAACCAAGGCCAGTTTGTGGTCATCATCCTTGGTCTCTACCAACTGCAAAAACTTTGGCAAGAGGGCTGGTGGCATATTGTCAATAGTGAAATATCCCAAATCCTCGAAGGACTGAATGGCTACTGTTTTCCCTGCGCCACTCATCCCTGTCACAATCACCAGGTGAAGTTGTTTCTTTGTCATCTATCTCTCCTTATATCAAAAAAAGTTTGGCAGAGCCAAACTTCAACTAGCTTATCCAATCTCTGCGATCACTTCAATTTCGACTTTTACATCACGAGGAAGACGTGCAACCTCTACAGCTGAACGAGCTGGAAATTCCTCTTTAAAGGCAGTCTGGTAAACCTCGTTAAAAGGAACAAAGTCATTCATATCGCTCAAGAAGCAAGTTGTTTTAACAACATGGTCAAAGTCTGTTCCTGCTTCTGCCAAAATAGCGCCGATATTTTTCAAGACTTGTTCTGTCTGTTCTTGGATCGTTTCTCCTACAATTTCTCCAGTTTCAGGAGATAGGGGAACTTGACCGCTAGCAAACAAAAGATTGCCAACGATTTTCCCTTGAACATATGGTCCGATTGCTTTTGGAGCTTTGTCTGTATGAATTGTTTTTGCCATTTCTTTCCCTCACAATTTTTCTAATATTGCATCCCAAGCCTGATCCATCCCTGCCTTGCTGACAGATGAAAAGAGGATGAAGTCGTCACTTGGGTCAAAGTTTAATTTCTTTTTGATTGCTGATTCGTGCTTGTTCCACTTACCGCGAGGAATCTTGTCCGCCTTGGTCGCAACGATGATAACCGGAATCTCATAATACTTGAGAAATTCGTACATCTGCACATCATCTGCTGACGGGTCGTGGCGGAGATCCACCAAACTGACAACCGCACGGAGATTTTCCCGAGTCGTTAGGTACTCCTCAATCATGCGCCCCCATTTTTCACGTTCCTTTTTAGAAACGCGGGCATAGCCATAACCTGGTACATCCACAAAACGCATCTTGTCATCAATGTTGAAGAAGTTGAGTAACTGGGTCTTCCCAGGTTTTCCTGATGTACGAGCAAGATTTTTGCGGTTCAACATGGTGTTGATAAAGCTAGACTTGCCGACATTTGAACGCCCTGCAAGGGCAATCTCTGGCAGTTCATCCTGCGGATAGTGGGACTTGTTTGCCGCACTGAGCAGGATTTCAGCATTGTGTGTATTGATTTCCATAGTCACCTCTAGGCTGTTTCTAGAATGGGTTTTTCCGTTCCATCAACAGCTTCTTTTGTGATGCGGACCAATTTCACATTTTCCTGACTCGGTACTTCAAACATAACATCTAGCATGGTTTCTTCGATAATAGACCGAAGACCACGCGCACCAGTTTTGCGTTCGATAGCCTTATTGGCGATTTCTTGAAGGGCTTCATCTTCAAATTCCAACTCAACATCATCATAAGAAAGCAAGGTTTGGTATTGTTTCACCAAGGCATTTCTTGGCTCTTTCAAGATGCGAACCAAGTCATCGACCGTCAATTGCTCAAGAGCAGCAAAGACAGGCAAGCGTCCAATCAACTCAGGGATAATACCGAATTTTTGAATGTCTTCTGCGATGATTTCTTGCATGTAGGAGCTGTTTTCGTCAATCGCCTTGTTATTTTGGCCAAAACCGATGACTTTTTCTCCCAGACGTTGTTTAACGATTTCTTCGATGCCATCAAAAGCACCACCTACGATAAAGAGGATATTTTTAGTATCCACCTGAATCATCTCTTGTTGTGGATGTTTGCGTCCTCCTTGAGGCGGCACGCTAGCGACAGTTCCCTCGATAATCTTGAGAAGGGCTTGTTGCACACCTTCACCCGAAACGTCACGTGTGATAGACACATTCTCGCTCTTCTTGGCAATTTTGTCAATTTCATCTACGTAGATAATCCCACGTTCTGCACGTTCGATGTTAAAGTCAGCAGCCTGCAAAAGTTTGAGGAGGATATTTTCCACGTCCTCACCCACATACCCAGCCTCAGTCAGAGCCGTCGCATCTGCAATAGCGAAAGGCACGTTCAAGCTCTTAGCCAAAGTCTGAGCCAAGAAGGTTTTCCCAGAACCAGTTGGACCAATCATCAAGATGTTTGACTTCTGCAAATCCACATCTTCTGACTCTTCACGCGTATCATGGAAATTGATGCGTTTGTAGTGGTTGTAAACTGCCACTGCCAAGGCACGTTTAGCGCGATCCTGACCGATCACATAGTGATTCAAGATATTGAGGAGTTCGATTGGTTTTGGTACTTCAGACAAGTCTGCCAAAACTTCCTCAGCCAACTCCTCCCGAATGATTTCCTGGGCCAATTCCACACATTCATTACAGATAAAGGCGTTGTTCCCAGCGATTATTTTCTTTACTTCTTCTTGGCTCTTGCCACAAAATGAGCAATAAACCATCATATCATTTTTCCTATTTGTAGGCATGATTTCCTTCCATTCTAATTTATCATTCTATCTAAAATAAGGTCATATAAAAAGCGTGGACACTGTTTACCAGATTGGTAAAAGCATTCAACCAGAGTAAGGCAGACAGTCCATAGCGCTTCTTACGAAAAGCCTGTGCTCCAGTCAAAATACAGATCACACACAAAAAAGCTGTAAAAAATCCAAATATACTGCGCTCCATTAGACTTCCTTTCTATCTCGGTATTCGATGGTAAAATCATAGTCGTTTTTCTCATCTCGGGTGTAAGATTTGCTTGCTACTGTCTCAAAATGAGACAAGTCAAACTCCTCAGGGAAATAGGTATCTCCCTCCACCTGAGCATGAATCTGTGTCACGATGATTTCATCTAAATAAGGCTCAAAAGCCTGAAAAATCTGCTTTCCGCCAATGATATAGAGATTTTTTTCCTGACTCTGATACCACGCTAAAACAGACTCCACATCTTGAAATACGAGCGCCCCATCTATGACTTCTTCGCTATTTCGCGTTAAAATCAGGGTTTGCCGTTTTGGAAGCAGACGACGTCCCATGCCATCAAAGGTCACTCGTCCCATCAGTATAGCATGATTTAAAGTTGTTTCCTTAAAATGTTGCAACTCTGCTGGCAAATGCCAAGGGAGACGATCTTCCTTCCCAATCACACCTTTTTCGTCTTGGGCCCAAATGGCTATAATTTTCTTTGTCATGCTTCCGTCCTTTTTATTGATACTACTATTTTATCAAAATTCTCCCAAAAAGGCTGTTTTGAAACGCGTGCAAAAGAGAGAAAAGGAGCAGGCTTCATTTAGCCTGCTCCTCTCGTCCCTAGGACGTATATTTTTTTGCTTCTGATTCAATTTTTTCAACCACTTCTTGGATACTTAGTCCAGTTGTGTCAAGATAAACTGCATCCTCAGCCTGTTTGAGAGGAGAGGTTTCACGATGACTATCCTTGTAGTCACGCGCAGCAATCTCTTCTTTCAACGTTTCAAGGTCTGTCTCAATCCCTTTAGCAATATTTTCCTTGTAACGACGCTCTGCTCTTTCTTCAACAGAAGCCACTAGGAAAATCTTGAGTTCAGCTTGTGGTAAAACAACTGTCCCGATATCACGCCCATCCATGACGATACCACCTTGCTGAGCAATCTCTTGCTGGAGAGAAACCAGTTTTTCACGCACTTCAGGAATGGCAGCGATGCTTGAAACCTTGTTGGTCACTTCATTTTCACGAATCGGATGCGTAATATCAACATCTCCTACAAAAACAAGTTGCTCACCTGTTTCTGAACGACCAAAACTAATGGGGTGTTGGTTAAGAAGCTCAAGAAGTTGGTCTACATTTCCTGCATTCAACTGGTGTTTGAGCGCTATATAAGTCGCAGCACGGTACATAGCACCTGTATCGAGATAAGTATAACCAAAATCCTTAGCGACAATCTTTGCGACCGTACTCTTACCACTCGAAGCTGGACCATCGATAGCAATTTGAATTGTCTTCATGACCGACTCCTATCTTGTCTTAATCACATCACCTGGGTTGGCAAACCAAGATCCAGATGACATATGAGAAGGATTTAGGGCTTCTAGCTGGGCAATGGAAATCCCTGCACGTTGAGCAAGAGCTGCTTCTCCCTCTCCAGGCTGTACTGTAAGTGTTCCTTCACCCTCTGTATGTTCTTCCGAACTGCTCTCTGAAGGTGTTGATTCAGAAGAAGCTGTTTCCTCTACCTTGCTACTTGAAGATGATGATGCTTCCACTTTAGAACTTGCACTTGTAGAAGGAGACGATGCATCATAGAAGTCCTTCAAAGATGAAGTACGATTGCTTCCTCCGGTTGATAGGTAAATCAATACAACTACCATCGCTACAACAATTACAAAGAAGAGGCTAGCGAGAACCGTCAAGACACGATTCGCAACAACGCCTTTCCCTTTTTGTTTCCGGTGTCGACGCTCTGATCTTGTTTCTTCCTCATTGTTTTCGTAAATATCTTCTTGCCACGGTTCTTTTTCCATACCTTACTCCTTGTTTTTTTTACATTTTCTTATTACAATATAAATATGAAAGTCACACTTATACCCGAACGGTGCATCGCCTGCGGGCTTTGCCAAACCTATTCTGAACTCTTTGATTACCATGATAATGGAATCGTTCGATTTTACGATGATCCAGTTGAATTGCAAAGAGAAATCGCTGAGACCAGCGATGTTCTGGAGGCCATCAAAAATTGTCCTACAAGAGCACTTCTAAAAGATCCATCGTAGGAAGCAGGGAATGAATGTTATTGATTTTTTCTCATTTTTCCCACACTTACTAGTTTAGCATATTTCTAGGTAAAATTATAGTCTTTTTCGGTTATTTTTTCCTTCAATAATAGAAAGGTCACTTTTTTCTTTGACGAGATAGAGTGGTCTTTTTTTGGTTTCTAGATAAATCTTACTAATATACTTACCGAGAATACCAATCGTCAGAAGTTGAATCCCTCCAAGAAAGAGGATGACAGCCATCAAAGACGTCCAACCAGATGTCGGATTTCCCAAGATAAGAGTCCGAAACACTACAAAAAATGTCATCACAAACGAAAGAAAACAAGATAGGAGTCCCGCTACAAAGGCTATACTCAAGGGAAAATCTGAAAAGTTAAGAATCCCTTCAATCGAGTAGAAAAAGAGTTGTCTAAAACTCCAACTGGTCTTGCCAGCCTGTCGTTCAACGTTTGGATAATCAAGATAGTGCGTTTTAAAACCCACCCAGGCAAAGAGTCCTTTAGAAAAACGATTGGACTCGGTCAGGGTTAAAATAGCATCTACCACAGACCTTCTCATCATGCGAAAATCACGGACACCTGAGGGTAGAGCCACTGGGCTAATTTTTTGCATGAGGCGGTAAAAGAGGTCAGCACAGAAACTGCGGAAAAAGGGTTCCCCCTCCCGACTAGTTCTCCGTGTCCCAACACAGTCTAAGTCTGCATTCTGGTCTAGTAAGGCCTTCATTTCGAGCAACATACTTGGAGGGTCCTGGAGGTCTGCATCCATCACGACCACCAGGTCCCCAGTCGCATACTGCAAACCTGCGTATAAGGCTGCCTCTTTCCCAAAATTTCGAGAGAATGAGACATAACGGACCGCAGGATTTTGCTCCCGATAGGTCTTCAAAAGCTCTAAGGTCCCATCGTTTGAGCCATCGTCCACAAAGACATACTCGATCTCTGCTCCCAATTCTGGAAGCAGTACTTCAACAGACTGATAAAAAAGAGGAAGTACTTCCTCTTCGTTTAAACATGGGACAATGATTGAAATCATCATCTTAGTCTTCAAATCCATTTGGATGCTTGCTTTGCCAACGCCATGCGTCTTCACACATTTGGGTGATGCTAAGTTCTGCTTCCCAACCCAGTTCAGCTTTGGCTTTTGCAGGGTCTGAGTAGCAGGCAGCGATATCACCTGGGCGGCGTTCTACGATGCGGTAAGGAATAGGACGCCCCACTGCTTTTTCCATGTTTTGGATAATTTCAAGAACGGAGTAACCTTTACCAGTTCCAAGGTTATAAATGTTTAGACCTGAACCTTTTTGGAGTTTTTTCAAAGCTGCAACGTGACCTTTAGCTAGGTCTACGACATGGATATAGTCACGAACCCCAGTTCCATCTTCTGTATCGTAATCATCTCCAAAAACTTGTACTTGCTCTAGTTTGCCCACTGCTACTTGTGAAACATAAGGCAAGAGATTGTTTGGAATGCCGTTAGGATTTTCTCCCAAGTCACCGCTCTCATGTGCTCCGATTGGGTTGAAGTAACGCAGCAAGACCACATTCCATTCTGAGTCTGCCTTGTAGATATCGGTCAAAATCTCCTCTAACATGAGCTTAGTACGGCCGTACGGGTTGGTCACTGAAAGTGGGAAATCTTCTAAGATTGGTACTGTATGAGGGTCTCCGTAAACTGTCGCAGAAGAACTGAAGATGATGTTCTTACAGTTATTTTCTTCCATAGCTTTCAAAAGGCTAACAGTTCCTGCGATATTGTTGTCATAGTAGGCAAGAGGAATACGGGTTGATTCGCCAACAGCCTTCAAACCAGCAAAGTGAATCACACCAGTCGGTTCTTCCTGCTTGAAAATATCTCTGAGAGTATCAGTATCACGGATATCTGCCTCATAAAAAGGAATCTCAACTCCTGTGATTCTTTCAACAACTTCTAAACTTTTACGGTTGCTATTGACAAGATTATCCACCACAACGACTTGATGACCTGCTTGGATCAACTCAATAACAGTGTGGGTTCCGATAAATCCAGCACCACCAGTTACCAAAATCTTTTCTTGCATCTTTTTTCCTCGATTCTCGGATTATTTTTTCTTATTTTATCATTTTTGATAGGGAATGTCATTTGACATCCTAAACTACCTGCTAAAATTTCAGTAAAATTTTATTCTCTTTTTACTCGCTTGACATAGTTTGCAATTGGGTAGTTTACTGAATCCAAGGTCAACTCCTTGTCTTGAAGCAGTTGAGCTAGATGATACCCGATGATTGGACCCGTTGTGAGACCTGATGAACCTAGACCACTAGCCGCATAGACACCTGCCAATCCTGGCACTTGTCCAAAAAATGGGGAGAAATCACTGGTGTAGGCACGGATTCCCACACGCTCACCTGATGATTTCGCTTCTTCCAAGGCTGGATAGTGGGGTAAGGCTGCCTCCTCCATTTGTTGGAGCAAGGTTTCATCTACCGTCAAGTCATATCCCATATCATTTTCATGGGTAGCACCCAAGGACAATTTCTCACCTGCAAAAGGGATCAAATCCCACTCCCCTTCTGGCATGACAACAGGGTATGATTCCATGTCTTGGGCAAGCTGATAATCTCGGAGTTGCCCCTTTTGGGGACGAACATCTACCTCATATCCTAAAGGTTCCAAAATGTCCCCCAACCAAGCTCCCGTCGCTAGAATAAGCTGATCAAACACCTCTTCGCCAATCTGATAGCCAGTTGCTAAAGGTGTCAGACTCACTTTTTCTTTGACCAGCTTGACTTGACTGGCTTCTAGCAAACGAGTCACTAATAGGTGGCCATCCACCCGTGCCCCACCAGAAGCATAGAGCAGGCTGTCAAATCCCTGCAAACCAGGGAATAATTCATTTGCAGATGCTTGGTCTAAAATGGCTAATTGACCTATCAAGGGAGATTCTTCCCTACGCTGGAGTGCTAGTTCATAGAGTTCTTCTAACTTGGATTCATCCTTTTTCAAGAGAAAAACTCCCGAACGCTGGTAAAAGTCGATTTCCTGTCCTGACTTTTCTAAATCAGCCAACAAATCCACATAAAAGTCAGCCCCCAAACGCGCCATCTTATACCAGGCTTTATTACGCCGTTTTGAAAACCACGGACTGATAATTCCTGCTGCAGCCTTGGTTGCTTGCCCCTGTCCATGGTCAAAAATGGTCACCTCTAGGTCGCTTTCTTTCGCGAGGTAGTAGGCAGCTGTCGCCCCCACAATCCCTGCTCCGATAATGGCAACTTTTTTCATTGTCTTCACCTTCTAACTAGATATGGTGGAAAGGATTGGTTGATGCTTGGCTAGGCAAGATATCAATAGACCAGCTATTTTCTGCCTTCCATTGAGCAAGAAGTGCTGCGATTTTTTCGACAAAAAGCACTTCTATATAGTGGCCTGGGTCCAATGCCAACAGGCCATCAGAAAGCATATCCTGGGCTGTGTGATAGTAAATATCACCAGTGATATAGACATCTGCTCCATTTGCTAAAGCATCCTGATAGAAAGACTGCCCTCTACCACCACAGATAGCTACTCTTGAAATAGGCTTCTGCAAATCACTCTCGTGATAATGGACCATGCGAAGACTATCTAGACCAAAGACTTGCTTGACATGTTGGGCCAATTCCCCAAATGTCTGAGGCTGAACATTCCCAATACGTCCAATTCCACGTTCTGGACCTGTCTCCTGCAGATAGGTCGTTTCCTCAATACCTAGCATCTGGCAGAACCAGTCATTGAGGCCATTTTCAACGATGTCAATATTGGTATGGCTGACATACACTGCAATGTCATGCTTGATGAGGTCGATGTAAATCTGATTTTGCGGACGGCTAGCTACCAAGTCCTTGATCGGACGGAAAATCGGCGCGTGCTTGACAATAATCAAGTCTACACCCTTTTCAATGGCTTCAGCCACCGTTTCTTCACGAATATCGAGAGCCACCATGACACTTTGGATATCCTTGTCCAAAGTGCCGATTTGCAGGCCACGACTATCACCCTCCACGGAAAATTCCTGAGGACAAAAGTCTTCATAACGTTTAATCACTTCACTTGCTAACATGGAGCACCTCCTTGATGGCTTGAATTTTATCTACTAAAACTTGACGTTCTTCCATATTTTTTTCTGGAATTTGATCAAGGGCTAATTCTAACTTAGCTACTTCTTTTTGCCACTTTTGAACGAAGACTGGGCTGACTTCTTTGGACAAGAAGGGACCAAAGCGGACATCACTTGCTGATAGCTTCATTTGTCCCGCTTCCACCACTAGAATTTCATAAAACTTGCCAGCCTCTTCTAGGATGCTTTCTGCTACAATCTGAAATCCGTGCTCTTGTAACCAAATGCGCAAGTCGTCTTCACGATTATTGGGTTGGAGGATTAAACGTTCTACACTCGCAAGTTTATCCAATCCTTCTTCCAATATGGTAGCAATCAAACGGCCACCCATACCAGCAATGGTGATAATAGAGACTTGGTCAGCCTCTTCAAATGCCGCTAAGCCATTGGCTAAACGGACTTGGATTTTCTCCTTTAGACCGTGAGTCTCAACATTTTTCACCGCTGACTGGTAGGGGCCTTCCACCACCTCACCTGCAATGGCGCTTTTGATTTGGCCTCTCTCAACTAACTCGATTGGCAGATAAGCATGGTCACTCCCCACATCTAATAAAATGGCTCCCTGTGGCACAAAGGAAGCTACCAATTCTAATCTCTTTGAAATCATCTTCTCTCACTTTCCAAAACTCTATTACCTCTTATTATACCATATTTCAGCTAGCAATCTTGCACCTAAAAAGACCGCAATCCACAGATTGCAGTCTTTCTTTATTTTCTAGCTTGGTAACGACTGGTTAGAATGAAAATCACCGTAAATACCAGCATCATGGCCCCATAAACAGGTAACGTTTGTCCAGTTAAGGTCGAAATTTCAAGCAGTTTCTGGATTCTTGGGAAAAGAGCTGTGGCTAGGAAGCCTCCTACTGACCAGACAATCAAGAGGACACGCCAGAGGGTAAATGGCATGCAGGCTCTAAATACAGATAAGAAACCGATAGACCCCAAGAGATAATAGAGTAGGGTTGAGATTTCTAACTCAGACCAACCTTGACTCGCTCCAAATATTTTCACAAAGAGAACGCTGAACACGACCATGAGTGCGCTTGGTAGGGCGCGAAGCATGGATCTTCTGAGGAAGTTTGGCTCAACAGGTTTGATATTTCGCTCAAAAGTCAGAACAAATGGCGGGAACCCTTCCACGAACTGGTCAATCATGGTAATCTGGATTGGAATGAAGGGGAAAATCAAAATCCACTCAGACCGTCCTAGAAGAGCACTGGCGATACAGATGACAGCGAGCAAGAAGGAATAGATTGTCTTTATCAAGAAAATCGGTGCAATATGGGCAATGTTATTGACCACACGACGACCTTCAAAGAGAATCTCAGGAACATCATTAAAGTCAGAGTTCAAGAGAACCAGATTAGCAATCTGACGAGTCGCAGGATCTCCTTCAGCCATAACGATAGAACAATCTGCTTCGCGGAGAGCTAGGATATCATTGACACCATCCCCTGTCATTGCCGTTGTATGCCCTGCTTTTTTCAGAGTTTGGATGATGAGTTTCTTTTGATGAGGGGAAACACGTCCGAAAATAGCTGTTTCCTCAGCCATAGCAATCAATTCCTCATCTGTGATTTTTGAGCAATCTACATAGCTGTGATAGTCTGCAAAACCAGCCTTCTGGGCAATGCTGGATACTGTAACGGGATTGTCGCCAGAGATAATCTTGAGACCTACTTCCTGGGAACGGAGATAGTCCAGCGTCTCAGCTGCTCCTTCTCGAATCGGGTCCAAGATTTCCAGCAAGGCGAGGGCCTGAATATCAGATGGTTTCTGTGGTTTATGATGATCTAGTTTTTCCTGACTGAGTGCCAAGACCAAGACACGCGAACCTCTCTCCAAGGCCTCTCTAGCTTCTGGGACTTCAGAGTCCAACAACATCTCAGGCGCCCCTATGAAAACCGTTCCTAGCCCTTCTAATTCCATAGCTCCCCACTTGCGGTCGCTTGAGAAAGGAAGATTCGAGATTGCAGGATAGGCAACCTGTCCTTGGAAACGCTTGCGAATAGCCTGGGCTGTTGGATTTTTATCCTCACTATGGGCCATATAACTGGTCAGAATGCTGGCAATAGCCTCTTCACCATAAGTTTCCGTCAGAGGAAGAAAAGCCTCCACTTGCATCTTTCCTTGGGTGATGGTCCCCGTCTTGTCCAGACAGAGCATATCCACGCGCGCCAAGGTCTCGACAGAGTACATCTCCTGCACCAAGACCTTTTTCAAGCCCAGCTTGATCACCGCAGTCAAGAGCGAAGTTATGGTCAAAAGGGCGATTCCCTTGGGCAGCATACCCAAAAGGGCTGTTGACGAATTTACAACGGATGACTTGAGGGGCAAGCCTTTTAAAATAAAGGCCTCTAGCAGGAGGGCTAAACCAAAGGGAATGATAATCTTCCCAGTAAAACCGGCTAGCTTGTCCAGCGATTTCATGATACGGGAGTTGATCGGTTTCACTGTCTTAGCTTCCAGCATGAGTTTGGAAGCATAGTTGTCTGCCCCGACATGGTGAACTTGAGCCAAAACTGCGCCACTGGCTAGGAAACTCCCTGATAAAAGCAAGGCATCCACTTCTTTTTGCACCAAATCACTCTCACCCGTCAACATGGCTTCATTGACTTCCGCAAATCCTTCCAGAACCAGAGTATCACTAGGAATCTGCTCCCCAGCAGACAAACGAATGACATCTCCTAGAACCAACTCTTCTGGATTGAGAGCGACTTCTTGACCCTCACGGATGGTTTTGACCTTTTCCTTGGTCATGAGATTGAGCTTGTCCACCATATGTTTGGCCCGTAGCTCAGTCACAATCCCAGAAAAAGCGTTAAAGCAGATAACGGCAAAGAAAACCAGATTGCTCCAAGCCTGTACAAAGGCAAGCGCTAGGGCAATAACAAAGTTTAATGCGTTAAAAAGTGTAAAAACATTTCGTTTGATGATTTGCCAAGTACTGGTACTGGCTGAGGCGGTAAAGTCATTGACCAAACCTTGAGCCTGTCTTTCCTTGACTTCTCTTTGGGTTAATCCCATAATCTTATTTTTATCCATAAATTCTATCATATCATTTTTTTTAAAAGAATTCTAATCCCATCTAAAACTGTTGGCTGATAACTGAAAAAGTTTGCCAGTAGTCTTTTGATAAGGTATAATAATAAAAGCAATACAATCGAAGGAGTTCTCATGTTTTATACTTATTTGCGTGGACTAGTCATGCTGATCTTGTGGTCCATCAATGGCAATGCTCACTACCACAATACTGATAAAATCCCTAGTAAAGATGAAAACTATATCTTGGTCGCACCTCACCGTACCTGGTGGGATCCAGTATACATGGCCTTTGCGACCAAACCAAAACAGTTCATCTTTATGGCCAAAAAAGAGCTATTTAACAACCGCATATTTGGCTGGTGGATCCGTATGTGTGGGGCCTTTCCTATCGACCGGGAAAATCCTAGCGCTTCTGCTATCAAATACCCTATCAATGTCCTCAAAAAAAGTGACCGTTCCCTTATCATGTTTCCTAGTGGTAGTCGCCACTCAAACGATGTCAAGGGTGGCGTAGCCCTGATTGCCAAGATGGCCAAAGTCCGTATCATGCCGGTTACCTACACAGGTCCTATGACCTTGAAAGGCTTAGTCAGCCGTGAACGTGTAGATATGAACTTTGGAAATCCTATCGATATCTCAGATATCAAGAAAATGAATGATGAAGGGATTGAAATGGTTGCAGACCGCATCCAAGCTGAATTCCAACGTTTAGACGAAGAAACCAAGCAATGGCACAATGATAAAAAACCAAACCCACTCTGGTGGTTTGTCCGCATCCCAGCCCTCATCCTTGCTGTGGTTGTTGGTATCCTAACGATTATCTTTACCTTCATTGCAAGCTTTATCTGGAATCCAGATAAGAAGAGAGAGGCTCTTGGTTAAAAAATACAATTATCCCTTGGCTTTTGCCAAGGGATATTTCTTTTATTCGATTTTCCATTTTTGGGACAACCAGTTGGAAAAGGCTAGAAATCGCTCAGCAACTTGCTCATGATGCCCATAAGGATCAAAGACAAATTGACCAGTTGGATAACGTTTCTGAAGACTGGTATGGATCTGCTCAGCATAGGCTGGTGCCTGAGCCAGACGATTGGTATGATGAACTCCTTCTGTTTGACCATTCTGTAAATACAGTAAACAATCTAAATTTTTCACCCTTTCATCCTTGCAATAAGTCGTAAAATCAGGATACCAAAAGGAACCGCAGATAGAGAAGATACAGGAGACCTTGTCAAAGCTGAATAGACTGTAGACTGCCGCCAGTCCACCTAATGAGTATCCTCCATAGGCAAGGCGATCTTCGTCCAGGCGATAAAGAGACCGCAACTTATCTAAAAGACCTCCAAATAAATGACCATGATAGGCATTTGCCTGACCGCCAAAATCCGGAGCCCCCTCTCTCAGAGCAGAGGCCTTCCAGGGTGTGTAGTCATCTAGGCGATTTTTAGAGGTCAAGCCCACTAAAATCACAGATTCTGAAAGGGAAGATAGGAAATCCAAGTTTCCATCATTCAAGAGAACAGCTGGATAGGTTTGGTTGGGATCATAAGTCGAAGGAAGGCTGATCTTAACTTGAATCCCTTCCCAATCAAACTCATTATTTATTGATAAAGTCATTGATTTTCTCAAGGGAATCAATCACTGCTGGACCATAGTCCATTAACTCATCGTAAGAAATGGTCATGATTTTTTGATTCTTAATAGCAGGAACATTTTCCAAAACTTCATTTGCCTTCATCAACTCTACTGCGTTAGCATCCAATTTTTTATTGCGGTCGCTGGTTACATAGATAATCAACTCAGGATCCATTGACACGAGATTTTCCAAGGTCAAACCTGATGTTCCCGTTGCAACGTTGGTATAACCAAGTTGATTTAGAAGGCTCTCTTGCAAAGCAGACTTGTAAGCACCGAAGGTTTCGTCATTATAAGCAACCATAATCAAAGCCTTTTTCTTTTCACCTTGGCTTGTTGGATTTGCTTTCTTAACAGCGTCAATTTTAGCTTGTAATTGGGCTGCGTATTCATTGGCCTTGTCCTGAACATTGAAAATCATTCCCAGATTTTTGACATCTTCTACGATATTTCCTAAATCTTGCTGAATCGTTGAGAGAGAAGCTTTTTGCGTATAGACTGGGATTTTGTTTTCATTCCAAGTGCTAACTGTTCCCAAGGATTTTTCTGAAAACATCATGTTTCGACCCATCACCGCATCTGGCTCATAAGAAAGGACTGTCTCTTGAGAGACTGTTTTTTTATCACCGATTTGAGGAATGGTCGCAATCGCGTCCTTGTATTTGTCTGTTACAGCATTGTCAGGGTTGAGCATGCCAGCAATTTTATCCTTCAAGCCTAACTCCAATAAGATTTCAGTTGTTGAAAGATTGTTGGTGATAACTTTTTCAGGTGCCTTGTCAAAGACTTGTTCGACTTCATTTCCCTTAACATCATAGGTTTTAACCGTTAACGGATAAGTCGTCTCTGTGCTGGCCTTTTGACTTGTTTCTGTGCTAGACTGCGTGGTAGCTTTTTCTGTAGTAGTGTTGCCACAAGCTGCCATGGTTAAGGTAGCTACTGTTACGAGTAAAATGCTTAGTGTTTTTTTCATCTTATTTTCCTTTTTACTTTTATAAATAGTGAATCATGGCTTGCTGATCCTCGGTCCAAGTCACCTGACTTTGAACTCCGTATACAGTTTGCAATGACTCAGGGGTGATGGTCTCCTTTGGAGTCCCTTGGTAAAGGATTTCTCCCTCTTTCATCAGATAGAGATAATCCGAATAGCGACAAGCAAGTTGAATATCATGTAGGACAGCTAAAACATTGACCTTGAGATTCTTCACAATTGCCAACAAGTCTAACTGGTACTTGATATCCAGGTGATTGGTAGGTTCATCCAGGAGCAAGAGAGTCGGTTCTTGCGCCAAGGCGCGTGCCAACAAGACTCTCTGTTTCTCGCCCCCTGACAAGGACGAATAGAGACGAGTTTTCTTCTCAAGCATATCCACCTTGACGAGAGCATCTTGAACGAGGGCATAATCCCTTTCCTTTTCCTTCTGTAAAAAAGAGAGGTGGGGAGTTCTGCCCAACAAGACGATTTCCTCAACTGTACAATCAAACTGCAATTGATTAAACTGGGTGACAACTGCCATTTGCTTGGCTGTTTCTTTGAGTGACCAATGCTCCAGTGGCTTTCCATCTAGGCTTATCAAGCCTTTGTCCGCCTTTTCCTGACGATAGAGGAGTTTAAGCAGGCTGGTTTTTCCACTTCCATTTGGCCCTAGTATCGTGTGAAATTGATACCCCTCAACCTTAAGAGAAACTCCTTTGAGGATTTTTTTCTCTCCTAGTCCAAAGTGGACATCCTGACAAATCAAGTCCATATCAGGCCCTCACCTCCCTTCGCCTACCTCCAACAATGTAGATAAAGAAGGGAGCACCTACTAAGGCTGTGAAAATACCAATTGGAAGCTCAGCATTTGGAATAATGACACGAGAAAGTACATCTGCCCAGACGACAAAGAGGGCACCCAGTAAGGTCGCAACGGGAAAAAGTCTCCTGTAATTCGTTCCTACTAACCCTCGAGCTAAGTGAGGAGTAATGAGACCAACAAATCCAATAATCCCACAGGTTGCCACTAAGACTGCTGTCAGCACAGCCACCATGGTCACATAAAGATACCAATAGAAGCGTAAGGGAATTCCCAAAGTTAAAGCAGCCTCATCTCCCATCATCATCGCATTAAAAACACGATACTGGGTAGAGAAAAATAGAAGGGCCAATCCTACTACTATAGTTGGCAGGACTAAGTCAGACCAAGTAGTTCCAGCAAGCGAACCCATGGTCCAAAACTTAATGGTCATCACACTGTCTGCATTAGCGCCAACAGAGATGATAAAGTTGGAAAAAGCCAGAAAGAGAGCATTGACCACCGTTCCTGATAAGATCAGACTAGAAGTCGTCATCCTTCCCTGCATAGAGGCAATGATGAGGACAGCAATTGTTGCCAAAATAGCTCCAAGAAAAGCTCCAAGGCTAATCACCACTTTTAAACCAAGAATAATGCTCAAGGTTGCACCCAAAGTCGCACCCGCAGAGATTCCTAAGACATAGGGCTCAGCAATGGGATTGTTCACTGTGGACTGCATCACACTGCCACACATGGAAAGACCAGCCCCTACTATCAGACCGAGTAATACTCGGGGGAATCTCATATTCCATACAATGGCAAGAGTGGACTTAGAAACCTCTCCTATCTCAAGCGGAAACCCCAACCTACTCAAAATAATCCGATAGGTATCTCCTAGAGCAATCGCAACGGATCCCATTGAAACTGCTAGAAAGAGGGAAATCCCTAAAGTAGCTAGCAAAATACCTAAAAGTAACACAAATTGCAGGTCCCGTCGGCTTCCAGAAAATTTGGAAAGCATGAAAACCTCCTTAAACAAAATTAAAAATTTAGAAAATTCTCATGAAAAGTATACCATATTTCTATTAGATGAACAAGGATGTAAATATATATAGAAAAAGCCATCTGAAGTCAGAGAGCTGATTTGAGCTCGGGCTAAAACGTTTATAGACTAGGCGACAAGCCGAAGATTGTACTATAAAACTAGTGAAAATAAAAAATCTCCCCGAAGGGAGATGATTTGGTTTATTTTACCTTACAGTGCTAGAAACCGTAACCGAAGATAATACTTTAGTATATCGAGGTAGGGTGACAAAAGTAAAAAAGCTCTCTGAATATCAGAGAGCTCAAGTCTTGCTGGATAAAACGTTTATAGACTAGGCGACGAGGCGAAGATTGTACTAATGGTACATCGAGCTGAAGCCAACGAAGTATAGAAACGTTTTAGACGCAAGATTAGCGACGAAGTCCAAGAGAGTTGATTAACTCACGGTAACGGTTAACGTCGTTTTTACGCAAGTATGCAAGCAAGTTACGACGGCGACCGATTTTCTTCATCAATCCACGGTAAGTAGCGTGGTCTTTTTTGTGTTGTTTGATGTGTTCGTTAAGGTGGTTGATTTCCCAAGTAAGGACAGCAACTTGAACCTCTACTGAACCTGTATCACCTTCGTGACGTGCATATTGTGCGATGATTTCATTTTTTTTCTCTTTTGAGATTGCCATGATGTTTCTCCTTTTTATTTGGCTTCATCCGAGTGACAGGTTGGCATGCCTGTAACCAAGAAGAAGTTATTTGTCTTTACGACAATTCTTATTCTACCAAGAAGCAGAGACTTTGTCAACTGATTTACTGTTTAAAACCTTGAATTACTCTACTGATTTCAGGGCTTCAAGCATATCCACCTTTCTCAAGTGGTGATTGACAAAGAGACCTAGTAAAGTCAAAATCACCGTCACTGCGACGATTGGAAGCGCATAGACTTCCCAGCTGACCTGAGGATAAAAGAGTATGGTGGCAGGTGAAATCATTTGTATCAAAAATTGATGTAAATAGTAGCCTGCTACCAAACCGAGAACAATCCCCACAAGGGATAGCACTATGGTCTCGCGGTAGATATAGAGGGTCACTTCTTTATTGTGGAAACCGAGAACCTTGATAGTGGAAAGTTCGCGGATACGTTCTTCCACATTGATATTGGTGAGATTGTAAAGAATGACAATGGCTAGTAAGACGGAAACAAGGACAAGGATTGCCATGGTTTTATTGAGAGAATTGGCTACAGATTCAAAGAGATGGATAGCCGTTGCATTTTGGACGACCCCAGAAACAGCAGCTTTTCCCATGAAAGTAGCCGCTTCTTTCTCCGTATTGGAAGGTGTTGGGTCTTTTAATTTTACTAGGTAGGTATTGTCTTGCGGACTGGTTCCATAGACTTGTTCGTAAGTCGCACGGTTTAGATAAACAAAGTGTCCAACATAGTTTTCAGAAATAGCCGCAACCTTGATTTCCTTCCCGTCAAGCTCCAGCTTGTCTCCAACCGTAACACTTGCTAATTGGGCTAATTTTTGACTCACGACCGCTCCATTAGTGACCTGCAACTCTCGCCCATTTTCCTCTAATGTGATAAAGGGATTGAAGTCTTCTCCACTAGTAACCATCATGGTGATGGTTTGAAGTCCTGCTTTTCCTTTGAAATCTTTTTCAATGGATTTAGAGTAAATCTTTTGATAAGCGTGGATCGATTCAGCTTGCAAGGCACTTTCCAGATCTGCTTTTTCTTGCTCCGTTGCACTGCTCTTTTCTGCTACAATCATCTGGTATTGCTGGATTTGTTCAAATTGGCGTTCGGAAACTCCTCCCACAGATGACTGAATACCAAGACCAGCAAATAAGAGAGCAACTGAACCTACAACTCCAAAAATGGTCATCAGCATCCGTTGCTTATAACGAAAGATATTTCTTGCCGTAACCTTATGAGTAAAACTCAAACGACTCCAAATAAAGCTCAGTCGTTCCAGCAAAATCTTTGATCCCTTAACGGGAGGTTTGGGAAGTAAGAGTTGGGCTGCTTCATCGTGCAACTCCCTTCGCGCCACCAGATAAGCCGGCAAAACACTAGATACCCAACTCAAGGCTAGGGCAAGGATACTATAAGACCAATAGAAATACTCGTGACTTTTTCCAACAACCATCCCAGCTGTTATAACATCTGAAATCACCCCTGCAAGAAGATAATGTCCAAGAAGTGTTCCTATAATGGTTCCCACAGTTCCTGCAAGAAAACCATAGAGGACAAACTTGGCAACAATATCTCGGTTGCGGTAACCCAAGGCCTTGAAAATACCTGCATTGGTGCGTTCTTCATCTACAAAGCGAGTCATCGTTGTAAAGGTCACCATTGCAGCGACCATATATAGCACCACTGGGAAGATATTTCCGACTGAACGAATGCTTGATGATGCAT
Source organism: Streptococcus sp. GMD3S (assembly GCF_000298695.2). Classification (GTDB taxonomy): domain Bacteria; phylum Bacillota; class Bacilli; order Lactobacillales; family Streptococcaceae; genus Streptococcus. The sequence goes on from NZ_AJRC02000009.1 coordinate 37,901, forward strand.
TGCTGTACATGAGGTAGCCTTGACCACCTGGCATGGTTTGGCGATTGTATACGTGGTATTTCGGCTCTGCCAGTTCATCAAGCTCTTTCTGACGCTGTTCAAGCTTCTCTTTTTCCTTAGTTAGATCACTCTCTGTCTGAGCCAGTTTTTCTTTTTTTGTCGCCAGTTCTTCCTTAGCTTTTGTCAGCTGTCCCTCGATTTGACTCTTTTGCGGTTCTGGTAAAGCGGTCGCTTGTTCTTCTTGCGTTTTCAAGCGACTTTCGGCCTGCTCTAACTGACTCTTGCCATTTTCAAGGTTGCTTTCAGCAGTTTGGAGCTGTTCTTTGCCCTCTTCCAAGCTCTTTTGCCCATTTGATTTGATACTTGCCAATCTTTTTTGACCATTATCAGCAAGTAAGTCTTGCAACTCTTCCTGATGTTGGGCTCGTTTGGTCTTATAGTCTGATGAAAAAGTATCCAGATTTTTTAAATCGTCATAGCGCACACGCGCAATACTATAAACATCTGAGTCAAACTGACTGGGTAAAATTACTCCATAGCCAGTCAGGTTGCCATTTCCACTACTAGCACTTCCTAAATCTTCTTTAGAAAGAATCTCACCCGACTCAACAAATCCAGTAATTGTAAAAGTTTGGGATTTTACGATGGACTTTTCTTCTTTCTTAGTAAAGGTAATGGTCTGCCCAATCTGATAGCGGTCTTTCCAGAAGTCGGCTAGGGCAATTTCCTCATTTGTCTCTGGCAGTCGCCCTTCTGTCACTTGGAAGGTTGAAATGCTCTCTGGTTTGGAATAAAGTCGAACTGCTTCCTCACCATTTTCAACGGTTAGGTCTACCATATAGCCAAACTCAACACTTGCTCCTTGAAGGGTCTTTAGTTCGTCTTGGTCTTCTTTGTCCAAGCCATAATCAGCTATTACGGCCAGATCCAGGGTATTGGCTTTACGGAGATAATCCCCTGCCGTGCGTTCCATGTTTGGACTGGCTACTTTAAGACCTACTAGGGCTAAAGAACCCAGCATCATCAAGGTCAAGATAGAAACAAAGCGTCCCTTTGAAGTCGTCACTGACTGAAATAGGTCTTTTCGATATGTTTTTTTCATGCTAATACTCCAATGTATCGATATCCTGCGGATGCTCATTGATCGTCATGCTCTTAACTGTAGCATCGCGCATATGAATCACGCGATCTGCAATAGGAGCTAGCGCACCATTGTGGGTCACGATAATCACCGTCGCTCCTTTTCGACGAGACATGTCTTGGAGAATCTTCAAGACTTGCTTCCCCGTCTGGTAATCCAAGGCACCAGTCGGTTCATCACAGAGGAGAATTTTAGGATTTTTGGCTACAGCGCGTGCAATGGAGACTCGCTGTTGCTCCCCTCCAGAAAGCTGGGCTGGAAAATTATTGAGGCGATGAGCCAAACCTACATCTGTCAAGACCTGCTCAGGTTCTAAGGCATCTGTCACGATTTCTGAAGCCAGTTCCACATTTTCCTTGGCTGTCAGATTGGAAACTAGATTATAAAACTGAAAAACAAAACCTACATCTTCACGACGATAGTTTGTTCTCTGGTGCGAACTATAGTTGGCAATATTGGCACCATCGATCCAAATCTCCCCCTCATCATTGGTATCCATACCTCCTAGGAGATTGAGAACGGTTGATTTTCCAGCACCTGAAGCACCAAGGATAATAACCAGCTCCCCCTTTTCAATTTCAAAATTCACATCATGATTAGCCACAATCTCCGTATCCCCAACCTGATAACGCTTGTAGCTGTGTTTCATTTCAATATAAGCCATATCGTTTATCTCCTTTTCAAAGCTCGTTTCCTTAAATCAACAAGGTGTTGATTCTAAATCACAAATATTATATAATGGGCTAAGTCAAAAAGCAATAATCAAAAATCAACAAAGTGTTGATTTAAGAAAAAGGAAGAGAAATGGTTCAGAAACGAAAAACTACTACTAAGGAAGACATCAAGGAAGCTTTGATTCAGTTGCTATCAGAGGAGAAATTTGAAAATATATCAATTAGTAAACTCTGTAAACGCGCAGGGATTAATAGGGGAACTTTCTATCTACACTATGAAGACAAATATCAAATGATTGACAGTTTTAAAAGTGAAATTATTTCCCAGCTCTACATTTTTTTAGAAAAAGAAAGAGAATCGCCTAGAAAGTTTATGTTAGCCAACTTCTATATATTACGTTCGAACGAACGCCTTATTAACGCCTTGTCCCAAAGTCATTACATAGACTTTCGTGGTGCAATTCGTGAATTTCTAAGTAGCATTATTCTAACTGAAAATCAAAAAGAAAAGACTCGTCATTTCTTATCTGAAAACTTCCAAATTCCTCACAAATACGCTTTGGAAATCTTCTTATCAAGTATTGAAGGAATTATTTCTCTTTGGATTGCTGGGGGAGCTCAAGAAGAACCGGAAGAAATCACGGATATAATCTTATCAACCTATAACTACGAACACTGGAGCTACGAATCAAAAGAAGATTAATTCATACAACTTACTATTTCATAAGCTATATCCTCTCATTTTATACTTTTTCAATTAGCTAAATTGCCTTTTTTTAAACTTAGATACAAAAAAGCCTAGGAACCCTAGGCTTTCTGTTTATAGATTATTTTCCAAGGTAGTATTCAGAAACTACATTCAATTTTTCGTCGAATTCGAATACCAATGGTGGGAAGTTAGGGATTTCCACATCCATGATTTCGTCATCTGACAAGCGTTTGATGTGTTTTACAAGGGCACGGATTGAGTTGCCGTGAGCTCCTACGAATACGTTTTTACCATCTTTAAGTGCTGGAGCAATTTTGTCTTCCCAGAATGGAAGGGCACGTTCCAAAGTCACTTTCAAGTTTTCAGCATCTGGGATAACTGAGTCGTCAAGTGAAGCGTAACGACGGTCAGTGTGTGCTGAATGCTCATCATCACGATCCATGTTTGGAGGCAATACATCGTATGAACGACGCCAGATGTGAACTTGCTCATCACCAAATTGTTCCGCAGCTTCAGCCTTGTTTTTACCAGTCAAACCACCGTAGTGACGTTCGTTCAAGCGCCATGATTTTTCAACTGGAACCCACAATTGGTCAGAAGCTTCAAGAGCCAAGTTTGTTGTTTTGATTGCACGTTTCAATACTGAAGTGTAAGCTTGGTCAAATTCGATACCAGCTTCTTTGATCAATTTACCAGCGTCAATCGCTTGTTGTGTTCCTTTTTCAGACAAATCAACATCAGCCCAACCAGTGAAAAGGTTAGCTTTGTTCCATTCAGACTCACCGTGGCGAGCAAAAACCAATTTTACCATTAGATGGATTCTCCTTTTATTTTTCGAGGTTTCCCTCGTTTATCTATTCTATTTTACACAATTTTTCACAAAAAAGCTAGTTAAAATCAACTAAAAAGAGAGAACAGTGTCCTCTCATCTAGTTATTATTAATTCGCGATATTCAATCAAGAAACGATTGCAATTATTTTTTATTTAAAGCATCAATTATACGATCAGTATTCTTAGTTACATTAGTATCATTGTAACGATTATGAATTAGACCTTCAATTGTTTCTTTGCAATTTTCAAGATTAGCTTTTTCAAATACTACCACACTGACAACATGTGTTCCACCAGAAGTAAGATGCAAAACTAGTAGAGTTTGAAAAGCACTTAGTACTGTTAATACACCATAAGCAGCTAATATCAAACCTCCGATAAATGAGTTTTGAATCATTAGATAATTCATTAAATGAAAAAACAACCCTCCAACGGATTGTTTCACTAGACTTTCAGACAAGGCCACGAACTTCTTTCAAAAATTTAGCAAAAGAAACAGCACCTTTAATGATTAGAAATCCTCCTATCCACTCAGTCGCTGAAAGAAATCCCAGCACGCCACCAATGATAAATAGAATAGAAGGCAGCTTTCGAAGTTGTTGATCTTCTTCAAAATAGATTAACATAAAGGTCCCTAATGCAATCATTAAAATCTTAAAAAATGTCAGGAGCAAGGAAAAGGCAACCGTTACGACCAACATCTTTGAAGGATCTTTATAGATGATGGCACCAGTATAGGATAGCAAAAATCGTAGGACAGGTCCCAAAAGCAAGGTTATGCCTGCCACCATGCCCAGTCTCCAATTGAGTCGAACCAATCTATCTCTCTCCATAAAAACCTCCTTCTCTCGTAGCTATCATTCTACCATATTTGCTCCAGAAACAAAAGACCTTCTCCGTCACAAACAAATCGCCTACCTGCTTTCAGACATCCGAACATAAAAAGAGAAGATCTGTCGATCCTCCCTTTTCATTTTCCAACCCTTATTTCTTAAAAATAGAGGTTCTGAAGTCGTTTGTTTGGTCAAGATAAGCTTTAAAGATTGCTCTCTTCAACTTATGAACGGCACTATCATACTCTGGATTATAGTTGCTCCAACGAGGACTTACAGCATCCTTGAGAACAGCTTGATCCATGAGGGCTTGCAATTCACTCACTTGATTGATGGTCTTGGTCCCATAGCTTGGCCATGGTTTTGTCGGATCTTTAAAGGTCACTTGTTTCAAGTTTTCAAACTGATCCACACGTTCTTTATACATGGCTTTCTTAAAGGCAGCCCAAGATGCATACTTGCCTTCAAATACCTTGTCCAATACAAGTTTATCGGTCACCAATCCTCGTTCTTTCCCATAGAGATTGATAGTTTGACCTTTTTGTTTGGCAGCTTCTTCGTATTGATTTGAGATATAAGGTACCATTCCATCCTTAAAGCCTTTGGCAGCCAAAAGTTCGTAAGCAATCCTACGCCCCATAAGGTCCCCTGGCGTGCCTTTCTCACTGCTGAGAGCTGAAAAGATTGGGGCAAAGAGTTTAATGGTATAGTAGCCATTTCGTTCATAGTCGCCAGTCTGGTACTCACGAGCTGATAAGATGTTGTGGTCAATCAAACTTTCAAAACTATTCAAGTTTTGGGCCTCTGCTTCTGTCAATTCTTTGACTACGTTAGTGGCGTAAACCTCATTTCCATCTGCTGGATCTTTCACATACTTGTTCTCAATTTTTCTGAGAGCCGCCATTTTCTGGTAAACATTCAGTTTGTTGACGATTGATTGTCCTTCGAGATATTCCAACATGTAGATGAGGTCAAACATGTTGTGGACATAGCTCTGAAGATCTGATGCGTTTTGGAATCTCTCTGTCGGATCCAAGACTTGCAGACGGGAGCCCTCTGCACTATCTGATTTTGAGTGTCTCAAGATAGAATTGATGGTAATGGTTGCGTCACTTGGTTGGTCAGGGGCTTGCAATAAACCTTTTGCAAAGAACTCTGGTCCCAAGCCACTTCTTCGACCATAGCCGCCAAGGTAGATATCCTGATCGGAATCATGGGTCATTTCATGGGTATATGTAATGGCGCCATCCTTGTCCAACATACGGTAAGACATATAGTAGACGCCATCACCTGTTGCGTAGGCTCCATGCTGGTTGTGAACTACCTTATTGCCAACTGGTCCAAAGAAGTTTTTCATGGCTGGATTGGAACTATCAAACTTAGCCTCCAATGTAGCTTTTCCTGAGGTTGTGTCATCACCAAATTTATAGGCATCATAAAGCAAGATGGTACGATAGAGTTTTTCACGTCCCTCATTATCTAAAATGCGATACCAATAATCGTAGTGATCTCGCTGACGTTTGGCTGTTTCACGCGCATTTTCTTCAACAAAGTCATTGAGAGCCTTGCCCGCTTTATGGTCACTATTTCGGTAGCGATCATAGGCTCCAAATCCTAGACTAGACATGGTCGAGATGACAAATACTGATTTCTCTGGCAAGGTTAGGAGAGGCAAGACCATATTGCGGTATTTCCATGTGGCACTCGTGATGCGGTCATAAACACCGACAGAGTACTTGGTGCCAGCTAATCCTTGCTTCGCTTTCACCTCTTCGATAGTGGATTTTTCTTCAACGATGTAAGCCTTAGTCTCTGATTTAAACCAGTCATTGTTGCTTGTGGTTGGTAGAAAGACTTTTCGGTAATTTTCTAGCGTGCTAAATAAATCTGTTGTTCCATGCTGGTTGGCAAGACTGATACCATAAGTATCGACATTATTCTTAGCTAGAAGATTGTTAAAGCCAGATTTACCTAACTCAATAAGAGTGTCCAGTGGTGAAGCATTTCCCTTACCAAAGAAGTCCAGATGGTACAGAACCAGGTCTTTGACGTTTACTTGACCATAGCTGAAGTTGTACCAACGTTCCAGATAGGTCAAGCCAAGTAGCAAGGCTTCCTTGTTGCGTTTGATTTTATCTACAAGATAACCCTTGGTGACTGGGTTAGCACCGGCAAGTCCAGCATCAGCTGACAAGAGTTTTTTCAAACTGTCTTCCAAATGTTGTTTTGTTTTGGCGAACTGGTCTTCTAGATAGAGCTCAGTCTGCTCGACTTTTGGAGAAATACCGAGTGTCTTTCTGATGGCTTCTGAATGATAGTCAATCTTTTGTAAGTCAGGTAAGACTTGCTTGATGATGGAAGATTGGTCATACAGGAATTGGTTTGGCGTATAGAGAAGTCCAGTATCGCCTAGACTATATTCTGCTAATTTGGCGAAATCATCCTGGTACTTGAGATTAAGCTTCTCAGAAGAATGGTCCTTGTAGTGAAGCAAGAGTTTGTTTGCAGTCTCTTTGTTGGAAACAATGTCTGTGATGACTTGGTTATCCTTCATCATAACTGCTGACAAGAGTTCTTTTTGATATAACAGACTGTTCTCATTGACCAGATTTCCGTATTTGACGATGGTTGCCTTGTTGTAGAAAGGTAGCAATTTTTCAATGTTCTTATAAGCCAAGGCGCGCTTAGCTTGATAATGGGCTACCTTAGAAAAATCACTGTCTTTCTTGCCACTTGTTGAGAGGGGTTCCACTGTTGGTAGAGTGAGAGGATTGATGGCTGCTTTCTTGCTTTCAATCTGGGAAGCATCTAGCATTGTTCCTCTTTCTTCAAAGGATTCCTTGCTGACGACCTCATCCTTGACTAAGGTGACATTGTAGACTCTGTTTGCCTTGCTGCTGAATGTGTCCTTCACCTTCATTCCATTATAGTGGTAACCGGTAATGGCATTTCCGTTGGTTACATTGACATCACTGAGAACATTGGTCAATCTTCCAGCATGCTGTTCCTCATTAGTTTTTCGATCCCACAAATAGCCTGCTACTCCCGCGACTCTACCAAAGTGCTTGGCATTGTTAATATCGCCTTCAGCATAGCTATCTTGGATTTGTGCATCCTGATCTACTAGACCTGCAAGACCAGCCACTGTCTGATCTGAACTATTTGTGTTGGATGAAATGGCTACTGTCGCTTTTGACTTAGTAAGTAAAGCCTTGTCACCTGTCAAATGACCGACCAGACCACCGATATTATAGGCAGCAGTCGTCTCATACGTGTTGATAATTCTTCCCTTGAAACTGCTCTCTGTGATGCTTGATTGCTCAGCCTTTGCCAGCAAACCACCGATACCACGTTCACCGGCGAGAACACCATCAACGTGAACTTGCTGAATCTTTGTGCCATTCTGAGCTTCATAGGACAATGCACCGATATCATCTTTCCCTGAAATGGAGACATTTTTCAGACTCAATTTTTCTACTGTGGCACTACTCAAAGTTTCAAACAGTGGTTTTTTCAAGTTGTAAATAGCATACTGCTTGCCATCTTTTTCACCGATCAACTGACCAGTAAAGGTACCCTTGATGTAGGATTTAGCTTCAGGCTCTAACTCCACTTCGTTGGCATTCAAACTAGCTGCTAAATGATAGGTTCCAGAGAGATTCTGGTTGATAGCTTTGACTAGGTTGCTAAAGGAAGTAAAGGTTGTCGTTTCCTCTCTAGCCTTCTTAGCTAGGTAGAAGGTGAAATTATCAACATATTTATTTTCTAGCTCTTGCTGGAGTTTCTCAGCCTTGGCTGTGATTTTATAAACTGGCTGCCCATTTTTTATTTCTGCCGTTATTGAAGCGACTGGTAAATAGACATCTTTAAATGACGAGGATTTAACCTTGACAAAGTAAGTGTCTGGATTACTTGGGACACCGTCTAAAGAAACGTGTTGTTTGTAAGTACCATTGGTCTGACTATACAACTCCAGATCCGAAACATTTCTTAGCTCAAGCGTCTTCTCTGGGTCTTTTTCTTTTGGTTTTTCTGTCGGAGTTTCCGGTTTTACTTGCTCGGTATTGCCAGTATATTCTGGAAGAGGAGCGACTTGTTCCGGTTCAACGATGGCTCCTGCTTGCTCACCTTTATATTCTGGTAAGGAAGATTGAGTCTCAGGTTCCACTATCGCACCTGATTGAGTATCTGTATATTCTGGTTTTTCAGCTATCTCAGGGTCAACAATCGCTCCTGCTTGAGTTCCTGTATATTCTGGTGTTGGTGGCACCTGTTCAGGCTCTACGATTGCTCCTGACTGCTCGCCTGTATAGGCTGGTTTGTCAGTCGTTTCTGGTTCCACCAAAGCCCCAGACTGGACACCCCCAACCTCTGGCTCAACTTGTTCTGGCTCGACGATAGCACCAGCTTGGGTTCCCTGATACTCAGGTAGCGGAGCGACTTGTTCGGGTTCAACAACTGCTCCAGCTTGGGTGCCTGTATATTCTGGTTTTTCAGCTGTCTCTGGGGCTACAACCGCTCCCGCTTGCTCGCCTGTATATTCTGGTAATGGAGCCTGAGTCTCAGGCTCTCCTTTTCTTGCAGACTGAGGTGCTTCACTTGCAGCTACTGCCTTCTTAGTCCCTTTCTCTACTATACGTGGCAAGGCTTCTTCTACCTTAGTTGAGAGAACTTCCCTAGAAATTTCTTGGTTTTCAACCGTGAAAATGCGAACAAGTTCAATCTTCTTCCCAGCACGACCTTCTTGTTTGACATGGATGGTTCCCTCTGCTAGATCTGGATTTTCCTGCACCACTTCTGAAACATCTAGTTTGGTTACAATCTCTTGGTCTTTGTATAAGAGCTCTGGTTTGTTCACGCGACCAGCCAAGACTTCGTCTTGAGGATCTACACTAGCAATACCAGACGGCTTTTTATTAGATAAATCTTGAGAAGGGATTGTCTTGTCTGCAGGGCTTGTTGAAGACGGAGCTTTCTGCTCATCTCCTGCCTTTTGTCCACCTTCGTTGGCTTGGAAATGAGGTTGAACTGTATAGTCAAGTTTCTGATCCCTAGCAGCAGTTTCTTGCTGATTAATCTCTTTGTCTTGCTTAATATAGCCTAGATAAGTATAACCTGATAAGGCACGTGGCAAAGGCAGACTATCTCCTTGGGATAATTGGTATTCCTGATTGTACTGGAGCAAAAGTTGATTTTCAATAGCCTGAACTGAAGAAGCCAAACCACTGCCCATCCCTGTTACCAAAATCACATTCAAGAGGGCTTTCTTTTTGCCTTTCTTTTTCGATACGACAAAAATAAGAAGGCCAATTGAAGCTAGGGCTCCACCAGTTAAAACACTAGTAAGGCTATTCTGCCCACCTGTATTGGGCAACTGACCTAGTTGGGCTTTCTCATCCATACGGTAGACTAGATAATAGGTGCTCTCACTATCTTCCGCAATCTTCGGAATATCCTTGACAATCAAGTCCTTCTCTTGCCCACTCAGCTCCGTATCCGTCACATATTTGTAGTGAACAGCTACATTTTCTTGAGCAAATACGGTTCCACTACTCGCAATGGACACAAAAAATAGGCTTGAAATCGAAGCTGACACAAGTCCAATTGCTAATTTTCGTAAGGAGAAACGATGCTGCTTCTCTCCAAAAAACTTTTTCATTTTAAATCCTCTCAACTTTTACCTTCTATCAAGAAAATAACTAGCATTATATTTTGATATAGGTATTTCACATCCACCATTATACTATAAAAATACTTCCTTGTCTCCAATAAATGCTTTAGATTTCACGAATGTCAAAGCTTATTTATCTTGTAAAATTTATCCGTCGTTGATGACAAAAAAAGAAGGCTAAGCGCCTTCTCTTATTTGAAAATATTCCTAACAAAAAGTCATTATTCTTGAATCTCGAACTTTTTCAAAAGTCCAAAATAGAGGGATCCACCAATGATTGTCAGAATTCCTCCTACCCAGCCCAAGAATGGGATCAATCCAACAGAACCACCCACGATAAACAAAACAGACGGTGCAGGGGTCACACGCTCATCGTCCTTGTAATAGACAATAGACACAATTCCTAAAACCAAGACAGCAATTTTTACCAATGCCAAAATGATTGAAAAAATCGTCAATATACCAACTGTTGCATCAGAGTCCTCCGTCGCTGCAGCAGCCCCGACAGCTATCATAAACATAACAAGAGGTGCCAACAGCAAGACGATACCTGAAATAAGACCAAAAATCGCATTTACGCGAGCAAGTGCTTTTGTTTTCATCCGAATCTCCTTAAAAAAATTTTACAACTATCATTTTATCATATTTTCATGAAAAACAAAAGAAATTTCGAAACGAGTATACTAGATGATGAATGTTTTCCAATTTCTCTCCAGATATTTAGAGTAAGAAATATGTCCTGTATCAATTTATTTGTAAATTCATTCGTTTTTGTACTAAGCAAGCCATTCACCTAAAAAAGAAGATCACTTGGATCTTCTTTTTTCGTGTCTATCTTTCAAAGATGGACTGTCTGAAGTCGTCTGTGGCACGTAGATAAGCGTTGAAAATACGATACTTGAGTTGGGCGACACTGCTCTTAGAGCTGTCTGATAAGGCACGATCAATGTTCTTAGCTGAGGCATCCGCTAGTACTGCTAAGTACATATAATCTTGTAATTCCTCATAAGAAGAAATCGTAATTTGTCGTTTGCTATCTAGTTTTCCTGCTTCAAACTCGATAGTGATAGGGCGAAGGAAGTTTTGAGCCTTGTTGTATCGCTCATTCAACATGGCTTTCTTCAAATCCTTCCATGATTCATACTGGCTACCATAGAGATTTTTGAAAACCAAATCATCTCCAACTACTCCGACATCTCCTCTGTTCCAGATTGAGTAGGTCTTATGACCTTCTTTAAGCGCTTGGCCAGCGTATTGGCCAGATACATATGGGACAAATCCTTGTTGGTAACCCTTGTCTCCGAGCAATTCATAAGCTCTACGGCGGAACATAAGTCCCCCAGGTGCACCAGTTGGATTGTCCAGAGCTGCATAGAAGGAAGCAAACATATTGATGACATAGTAGCCATTTCGTCCAAAGTTAGCTCTATCCCAACCATCGCGACGACCAATGATATTATGATCAACCAAATCATCAACAGATTTTAGTTTGGCTGCTTCTTCGGCAGTTATAGGGACAATTCGATCATCAGCGTGAGCTTGTTTACCATAAGAAGTTTTTTCAAAGTTATAATTTTCAGCCTTACGGTACCATTTCATTTTCTGTTGATCAGTTAGAACTCCAGTAACAATATCCCCTTCTACATAATCCAGAAGGTTCAGTACGTCAAAAACTCCATGCATGTAGTCGCGAAGAGCATCTGCTGAGGAGAATCGAGCAACAGGATCATAGGTATGGTAACGTGTGGTCGAATCTTTATCTCCTTGATAGAAGCTATTAAGTACGAGACCTTTTTCGCTAACATTGGTTACAGACTCTAACATCCCTGTAGCAAAACTCTCAGGTCCTTCACCCTCACGACGACCATGTCCTTCAAAATAGATAGAACCATCCGAGTTGTGGGTCATTTCATGGGTATAGACCATGGTTCCAGAAGCTCCCAGCATCTGGTCATAGACATAGAAGACTTCATAACCATTTGCAAAGGCTCCTAGTCCATTGTCTCCGTGATACTTGCCAGCAGGGCCAAAGAAATTATACATAGCAACAGAGGTCTTATCATTACGAGGAGCCCAATATTGCTGGCCTTTATCATTATAAAGAAAGAAACCGTCTGTAACGATCACCCGTCTGAATAGAGTGTCTTTCCTGTTTGGACTTAAAATGTTGTACCACATGTCATAGTGGTTTCGTTGCCATTCAGCTGATTGATCCACAAGTTTTTCAACGTGTCGATGGAGTTCCTCGCCTGAGAGAACTCTACCACCTTCTTTCCTGTAGCCTCCAAAGCTACCAAAGGCAATAGTCGACATATTGCTGATGATATAGACATCTCTTTCAGGTAAGGTCAGAAGTTGGAGGACCATTTGCTTGAAGCCCCAATCTCCCTGAGTCAGTCTGTCGTAGACCTTGATTGTATACTTACTCTTACGATCTGCATTGTCTTGCTTAGCCTGAATTTCTGGCAGACTTGAACGAGCTTCTACGATATAAGCCTTAGTATTTTCCTTGAACCACTCACTGTTGGTTTTATTTGGCAAGAAGAGTTCACGCAGACTTTCTAAGTAAGCAAAGAGGTCTCCTTTGCCTTTTTCCTTGGCTAGGGATTGTCGGTAAGCATTGAAGTTGTTTTGCGCTCGAAGATTGCCCATTCCAGAGTTCCCGAGAGCGATGATAGTATCCAGTGTCGAAGCTGCTTGATTGCCAAAGAAATCAAACTTATAGGCACTAAGATCTTTGGTATTGAACGTTCCATAGTTGACATTGTACCATCGGTTGAGATAGGTCAGACCAAGCATGAAGGCCTCTTTGTTCTGCAGAATTTTTTGGCTAATCGCATCCGCTACGGCAGGGCCTAGGGTGTTGATCGACTTGTCAACTGAAAGTACCTTGAGGAGCTCCTGACCTAGTTCAGCTTTGATTTGTTCAAAGGCTTTTTCCAGATAAAGATCATCTAAGGAAGCTGTTTCACCAATCCCTAATACTTTACGCACTGCAGCCGAGTCATAGGTCACAGATTTGAGTTCATCCAAGACACTCTCTTTAATAGACTGGTAGTCAGATAGGAAGACTTCTGGCGTATAGAGCAAATTCTTATCAGCGATGCTATATTCAGCAATCTGGCCATTGGCAAAATCACCCTTGTAGGTCAGATCAAGATAAGCGATCGTCTTATCTGCATAATGCAGCATCAGTCTATTGATTTCACCCTTATGGCTGTTGACATCTGTTATCAGTGTCTCATCTTTCATCGGAACCACATCTAGCAGGGCTACTTTGTTGAGTTTATCATCTTCAGCTAATTGGTTAGCTGTATGAACGATGAAGTCTTTGTTGTAGAATGGTAATAGTTTTTCTACATTTTCGTAGGCTTGCTTTCTGGACTCCTGAGCTCCCCTCACTCGACTATAGTCTGTTTGATGCTGGTAAGCTTGCTGCAATGGCTCTTGGTCCGTCAAGTTCGAAGTGATTCTAAAGGACTGACGTTTGGCTTGCGCATCGGCCTCTGAAATAGAACGGACAAAACGCTCATCTTTTCGATTTGCTGTAGTTCCTTCAAGAACATAAGAGTCCCGAACAGAAGCCTCAGGATAGGGATCTCCTGTCATCGCATGACCATTTTGAACCTTGACACTGGTCAAGACATTTCGGACCTGTCCATTGTTCCAAGTAGACCCGATTGCTCCACCGACTTGGCCAGAATGACCTCCATTCTGGATAGAACCACTCACATAAGAAGTTTCTAATCTAGCTCCATTTTGCAAGCGACCAATCAAGCCTCCAACACGCTGGTCTCCGTTTCTACCCGTTACTTGGATAGATACATCTGCCTGACTCTTCTGCGCCAGTGATTGGTTGCCGTGGAAATTACCGACCAGGCCACCAATATTGTACTCCTGCCCTCCATCTTGGGTGCTGGTGATGGATCCTTTAAAGGCAACATTGGTTAGTTTTGTGTTTTGGGCAACTCCTACGAGTCCACCGATATGCTTGTTCCCAGATAGACTACCACTTACAGAAACATCCGTAATCGTTGCGTTCTGAGCGTTGCTAGCCAAGGCCCCTATAGAATCCTTGCCTGTAACTGCAGTCGATTTCAAGGTCAGTTGCTGGATGGTGGCATTTTTCAAGGTTGCAAAGAGTGGTTTTGCCAAGTTGTAGATGGTATAATCTTTGCCATCCACTCGGCTAGTTAGGCTACCTGAAAATTCTTCTGGTACATAGCTTGTCGCAGACTGTTCCAACTGGAGTTCATCTGCTGAAACATCCGCTCCTAATGTGAAGTTTCCAGTCGGGTTTGACTTCATGGCCTCTACGAGCGCTTTGAAGGACGTATAGACACCTTCTTGACTAAGAGGCGTTTTCGGCAGTTCAAAAGAGTAATCTGGACGATAATGATCCCCTTCTCCCTCGACGAGCTGATTAGCTGATACCGTTACGGAATAGGCATTGCCCTTATCTGTAATCTTAGTAACAGGTAAGAGCATATCCTTGAACTTGTCTGACTGAATGCGGACATAGTAGTTGTCCAAATCAGACGGCACTTCCGACAGGGATAGGTAACGTCGGTAGCGACTACCATCTTTACCGTACAGTTCGATACGATCAATATCTTTGATTTCAACCTTCTTATAATCTAGCTGAACTGGACGTTGATCCTCTATACTAGTTTGTTCCCCTTGACCCAGGTCATATTTCATGACAGTTTTGAGGGTATAAGGAGTATAGTAGTCCAAGTCATCAAGCGTCAATTTTTGAGTGAGATCCACAAGGTCGACTTCCTTAATTAACGTTTCACCCTTGTATAGCTGCACTTTGGCTGATTGATAGCTAGCTGTAGCATCCGTCAAGTGATAGCTAAGAGAAACTTGGCGTTTGTCTTCTTCCTTCTCGACACGGACTAGAGAGAGGGTTGGTTTTCTCTTGACACCATCCAGAGCTTGACGAGCGGCCTCGAGATCCGTCCGAACTTGATCGACCAAGGCTTGATTGGCGAAAGGATTGTCCAAAACGAGCTTGGCCTGATCTAGAGCACGGCGATAGCGGAGTTTGGTTTGTTCATCAGCATACTGGTAAGCAACTGTAGACTGAGTCACATCCTTCATGTCAAATTCAACTCCAAGAGTTTTCTTATCAACAGGTTGGCCGTCTAAATTATTCTTAGCAGTTTCAAGGGCTTTTTTCAAAGAATCAACCTGTTCTTGACTAGCATGAGATGCCTCAAAGAGAGCTTGGGCATTTGCGACTGCCTGTTTATAAGACTCTTGATCTGCAGTGGTATCATTGAAATACTGATGCGTTTTCTGAATGCTATCGGCCTCCTCCACTAATTGGTGTAAGGGTTCGAGGTCGAGAGTTCCTTTTTCTGGTTCCACAGGAGCGTGATCCACATTTGTAGAAATTGGTTTTGTACCGACTTTGATAATCTGAGGAACTGCTTCTTTTGTGATAGTGTTAGAGATTTCCTCTGTATTTTCGACTTTTCCATCTACTAAATACTGACGAGTCACAATCGTACGGACACCATCTTGACCAGCTTGGCTAACTTCCCTTTGCCCCAAAGGCAGGTCTGCACTTTCCACTTCCTTAGTTGGATAGGGTTCGGCCACTGTTGTGGTAACGTCCTTTTCTTCAACGTTTAAGCTTGGAACTTCATTTACAGGAGCGTCTGTTGGTTTCTCGCTAACAGGAGCTGTTCCGACCGTTACGATCTCTGAGACCGCTGGAGTCGTCACTTCGTTGGAGATTTCCTGGCTTCTCTCTACTTTGCCATCTACTATGTACTGACGGGTGACAATCGTACGGACGCCATCTTGACCAGCTTGGGTTATCTTGGTCTGGCCAACTGGTAAGCTATCACTCTCTACTCGTTCTCGAGTGTAGGGTTCTGCTACCGTCGTAGTAACATCCTTTTCCTCAACCTCTAGACTTGGAACTTCATTTACAGGAGCGTCTGTTGGTTTCTCGCTAACAGGGCCTGTTCCAACTGTTACGATTTCTGAGACCGCTGGAGTCGTCACTTCGTTAGAGAGTTCCTGGCTTCTCTCTACTTTTCCATCTACCATGTACTGACGGGTGACGATTGTACGCACGCCATCTTGACCAGCTTGAGTTATCTTGATTTGGCCAACTGGCAAGCTATCACTCTCTACTCGTTCTCGAGTGTAGGGTTCAGCCACTGTTGTGGTAACATCTTTTTCTTCAACGTTTAAGCTTGGAACTTCATTTATTGGAGCGTCTGTTGGTTTCTCGCTAACGGACTCCCCTGGGCTTGGTTTTGTAGGAGAAGGGATCTTGCTTCCGACTTTTCTAATCTCAGAAGTCGGCTCAGTCGTTACCTGATTGGAAACCTCCTCTGTATGGATCACCTGACCATTTAAAAAGTAGCTGCGGGTCACGATGGTACGACTACCATTTTTCCCTGCCTGAATCACCTCAGTTTGACCTTGCGGCAAATCATCCGCCTCTACTTCCACCACTTGGAAAGGAATAATCTCTGTACGACTGGTATCTTTACTATCAACCTTTAACTCTGGTTGTTCAAATACAGGAGCATCACTTGGTTTCTGAGAACGATACTCTTCCTGCGCTTGGCTTCCGTTCGAAGTTTGGACTGGAGTATCAATAGGAGCCGAATGATTCAACTCTTTCTTGCCATCAACTGGAGAGTTTACTTCTTTTTGAGATTTCAAATACCCTACATATTGGTAGCCTTCAATCGTAAGTGGGGATTGCAATGTTTCCCCGACCTGTACAGTCAATTCCTGATTATAGTCTGCCAGCATTTGATTTGTCAAAGCCAAGGAAGTTGGCGCAATCAGCTGACTTCCTAGACTGGTCAAAAGCATGAATGAAGCAAGTTTCTTGCGATCATCTCTGCCCAGTTTAATCGCTACGACCAGTAGCACAATGCCTGCCCCTGCTGCAATTGAGCTAATGAGTTGGCTGTGACCAGTTGCAGGCAGCTGTCTCGTCGGACGATAAATCAAATAGTAAGTATCATCTGTTTCCTCAGCAAACTGTGGCAATTCTTTGACTACCAATTGCTTTTCTTGGTCCGTGAGCTCACTTTCTGTCACATACTTATAGTGAATCTGTTTTGTGACGGATGGCGTCTGTTCACTGGCTGCTACACTTGCAAGAGAACCTCCTCCACTAAAAAGGTAGAAAACCCCTACCAAAGCAGAAACTAAACCAACCGAAACTTTTCTCAATGAAAAACGTTGGTGCTTTTCTCCTAAATAACTTCTTTTCATTTCTAATCTTTCCTTCATCATGATTTGAATCCCCTCTATTCTACCGAAATTTACTAGATTATTCAATTTATTTGCTATAAATAATAGCCACAAAAAACTGCTAATCTTTTCAGTTCATTTACGCTGTCAAAATCCTTATCTTATCAGGTCTTGAATGCACAAACAAGATCATGGAGAAACCACAGAAAAATTCCTAGGTAGCCTTAAACCTAGGAATTTTCAAATTTTAATCAAACAGAATCGTTTCCTTATTTCTTGAAAATAGACTGTCTGAAGTCGTCTGTCTCACGAAGATAAGCATTGTAAATCTTCTTCTTGAGCAGGTTAACCCAGCTAGCTTCGACACGGCTAGTAGCATTGGTAATGTTGCGTACATCCTCTGCCACGGCTGCGTCCATCAACTGCTGCATCTCTGCATAAGAACGAATGGTTACTTTCTTGGTACTGTTTGGATTTTTAAGCTCGTACTCAATGGTGATTGGCTTCAGCTTGGTCAGCTGATCAATTCGCTCCTTGTACATGGCCTTCTTGAAGGCTGCCCAAGAGGTGTATTCACCTTTAAATACATTTTCCAAGACTTTCTGGTCAGTCACGAGACCAACATCTCTTCCAGACCATCCGTCCCACGTTTTCTTCCCTTCATCAAAGGCTTCCTGAGAGTACTGACCAGAAACATAAGGGACAAATCCTTCATGGTAGCCTTTGGCTGCCAGTAATTCATAGGCTGTGCGACGGAACATAACGTCACCTGGCGCTCCATTTGGATTGCTCAAGGCTGAGTAAATTGGTGAGAAGAGGCTGAGACTGAGGTAGCCATTTCGACCATATTTCCCACTTTCCTTATTCTCCCGACGAGTGATCACATCATTTTCAATGAGAGAGTTAAAGGTCTTTAATTGCTTGATTTCTTCAGCAGTGAAGCTTCTCGTCTGGTTACCAGCATGAGTCTCCTTACCATACTTATCTGTAATATAGTAATTCTCCATCTTTCTGAACCACTGAAGTTTCGCATCATCACTCTGCTTCAGCATAGAGGTACCTTCTAGATAATCCAAGGTGTAGATCATGTCAAACATACCATGGACATAGTGTTGAAGGTCTGCTGCATTTTGAACACGTTCCTTGAAATTATAGGTATGCATACGTGTCTTAGAATCCTTGTCCACCTTGAAGAGAGTATTGAGCGTAATAGTTGGTTCATCTGGGCTTGGCGAAGACTGCAAGAGTCCGCGAGCATAGAGTTCCGCACCTAGTCCCTCACGACGACCATATCCTTCAAAGTAAATAGCACCGTCAGAGTTATGGGTCATCTCATGCGTGTAAACTGAGTTACCATAGTCTTCCAACAATTTAGCAGCATCAAAGTGGGTTACACTACCCGTAGCATAGGCATTATAGCCCTTGCTTGGATACCACTTGCCAGCAGGTCCGAAGAACTCCTGCATAGCTAGAGATTTTTTATCATTAGCTGGAGCCCAATATTTTTGACCATTCTTGTCAACCAATGAGAATCCGTCATAAACCAGAACAGAACGGAAGAGCTTGTCCTTGCTTTCTGGACTCAGAATCTTATACCAGAAATCATAGTGGTCGCGCTGGTATTCAGCTGTTTTTCTCACTCTGTCTTCAACATATTCAATTAGTTCTGCGTCTGTTCGCACCCTGTTATTGGCATCCAGGCGGTAGCGATCATAAGCTCCCATGGAGATGGTAGACATATTGGAGATAGCATAGACACCTTTCTCTGTCATGGTCAAGAGTGGCAGGAGCATGCCCTTGTGTTCCCAATTATCTGCAGTAATCTTATCATAAACACCGACAGAGTACTTGCTCTTGCCCTCAGCTGCGTCCTGAAGCTGTCTCGCTTCTGCTACATCGGACTTAGCCTCAACGATGTAGGCTTTTGTATTGGTCTTGAGCCATTCATTATTGGTCTTGTATGGCAGGAAGAGCTGACGGTAGCCTTCAAGGTAATTGAAGAGTCCTCGCTTGCCAGTTGCTTCAGAGAGCGAATTATCATATGCTGTATAGTTGTTCTTAGCCTTGAGATTCTCAAGTCCTGATTTCCCTAAAGCAATGATTGTATCAAGAACCGAAACGTCATTTTTACCGTAGAAATCCATCTTGTAAGCCGATAGGTCCTTAACATTAAAGTTGTCATAGTTGATATTATACCAACGGTTAAGGTAAGTCAGACCCAATAGGAAAGCTTCTTTATCAGCAAGAATCTTCTTAACAAGATAATCCTTAACTACTTCACCTTCAGTATTGATAGCCTTATCCATAGCTAGCACTTTGCGAAGCTCACCTGATAGCTTGCTTTTCACTTGCGTAAATGCAGTATCTAAGTATAGTTCATCCAAAGAAGTATCTGCTGCTACTCCGAGAGCTGTTCGCATAGCTGGCGAATCAAGAACGACCTTATTCAGCTCTGGCAACACTTGATTTAGAATGCTAGTATAATCTGATACAAAGGCTTCTGGAGTATAAAGAAGGTCTAATCCCTTCATCCTATACTCAGCAATGCCTCGATTTACGAAATCTCCCTGATAAGATATTTCTAGGTAGTCAATAGTATTGTCCATGTAGTGAAGCATCAAACGATTGATTGCTGTTTTATTGCTATGGATATCAGTGATAATCTGGTCACCCTTCATCGGAACAACATCCAGTAGGTACTCCTTATTCAACTTATGCTCTTTCGGAATCTTGTTCGCAAACGAAACAATGGTTTCTTTATTGTAGAAAGGAAGCAGTTTCTCCATATTTGCATAAGAATATCCACGGTCGAATTGAGCATTGTTTACTTCACCATAGTCGACAAAACGCATATTTAGATTCGTGTCATCTAGGCTAGTCGTGATGTTCATAGCAGTCAGTTTTTCTTCCATTTCTTCTTGAGTAATGGTAGAAGTAACAAACTGATCGTTTTTCAAGGTTTCACTCTTGGCAACTTTATAGGCTTGCGTAATGCGGTCGTTTTTGTAGCCCTGATCTCCAGAAATACTGTAAACGTTTGTACCGCTAACATTGCTGATCACATTATCAACTAAACCATTAAAGTAGTTCGAGCCGACCACTCCACCGATTTGACCGTTAGTGGTTGAATTATATACTTTTCCTGTCACATAAGATTTGGTGATTCGAGCATTATTTTCTAGACGTCCAACCAAACCACCGATACGTTGTTCATTTGATCGAGCTCCACTAATAATCGTTACATCTGCTTTACTTTGGCTAAGAAGAGATTCTCCTCCTTTAAGGCTTGCAACCAAACCACCTACATTATAAGCTTTGATGTGTTGACTGTTAGATAGGATAGTCCCCGTAAAGGAACTATTTGTAATCTTCGTATTGGTTCCATTAACTACAAGACCCGCTACGTTAGAAGCGTTGCCTACTACCGATACTCTTCCCTGAACAGAAACATCTGTGATTCGCGCATTCTCCGCATTGCGTGCAAGTGCTGCTGAGTCATAGGTACCCACGATATTCACATCTTTAAAGTCGATATTGGAAATGGTAGACCCACTCTTGAGGTTTTCAAATAAAGGCTTGGCTAGATTGTAAATCGCATATTGCTTGCCATTTTGACTACCCGTCAGACTGCCGGTGAAGTTCCCTTTGAGATAGACATAGTCCGCAGGAGCTAGGTTGACCTCGCTCGCATCCAAATCAGCTCCCAGAACATAATTTCCTGCCATATTTCGCTTCATAGCGTCTACCAATCCAGCAAAGCTAGTATAGACATTTTGCTGACTAGGGACTGCCTTACTGATGTAGAAGTCGTGCCCAGACTTGTAGCCCGCTTCACTTTCTTGGACGAGTTCAGGAAGGGTTACATTAAGCTTATAGACGGCCTTGCCATCTTTCTCTGCTTCAGAAATGCTATGAACTGGTAGGAGAATTTCCTTGGATTCGCTTGATTTGATCTTAACGAAGTAGGTAGACAGATCCGTAGGCATGGAGCTCATCGATACAAAGCGCTTGTATTGGTCGTTTTCTTTATGATAAAACTCAACGGAATCAATATCACGGAAGGCAATCTTCTTGTATTCTAACTCAAAGTTACGACTGTCTGTTTCAAACTCAGTAAAGCTGCCATTATCCAGTTCATAAGTCAACTTGGTTTTCAAAGTATAGCCTGTATAGTAGTCTAGGTCACCAATTTTCAAGCTGCCAGCAAAGTTGGTAATTGGAAGAGTGCGAATCAGCTGATCTCCCTGGTACAATTCTGCAGTCGCTGAGCGGAAGGACTGGGTCTGGTCTTCCAATCTATATTGGACCGTCACCGACTTATCATCAACATTCTCAGTCAGACTTAGAATGGAAACAGTCGGCTTGACTTTAGGCACTCCATTTAGAGCTTCTTTGGCTGCTGTCAGGCTAGCAAGAACTTGATTGACCTGTACTTGTGTAGCTGTTTGATTGTTCAGCACTCCTTCTGCCTTGGTTAATTCGTCAGTATAAGCTGTCTGCTTTTCTGAATCCGCATTCTTATATTTAACCGAAGTTTTAACCGTTGGATTTAAATCGTACTCAGTCTGAAGAGCTGTTTTAACAACTTCAAGACCACTTAATTGAGCCTTGGCTTGATTGATTTGTTCCACCAGTTGGTTGACTTCTGCTTGGCTGGCTTGGGATTGGCTCAGAATCGCTTGACCAGCCGTCAAAGCAGCATCATAGTTAGCTTGATGACTCTGACTATCGTTGAAATAACGGGCCTGTGCTTTAATCTGATCCGCTTCTGCCAAGAGATTATGCAGTGAAATTAAATCGAACTCCTCTAAAGCGTCTGCTTTCGGTGCATCACTTGGTACCATAGTTGGCTTAGCCGTTCCGACTTTGACAATTTGCGTTACAGGAGCCAAGGTTTCTTCATTAGACAATTCTTGACGGTCAACAACTTGATCGTTAGAGCTGTAAACACGAGTCTTGATGGTCCGCTCACCTTGAACACCCGGAGTTGTGATTTGACGAGCATCTTGAACTAGCTCATCGGTATATTGCTCCTCAATGTTGAAGGCTATTTTCTCTACACGAGTTTCGTCGGTATAAGTTAGTGGATACTCTGGCAAAGCCTCTGCTTTCGGTGGGTCGTTCGGTACCATGGTTGGTTTAGCCGTGCCGACTTTGACAATTTGTGTTACTGGAGCTAGAGTTTCCTCGTTAGACAACTCTTGACGGTCGACCACTTGGCCATTAGAACTGTAGACACGGGTCTTAATGGTACGTTCGCCTTGGACTCCTGGAGTTGTTATTTGACGGGCATCTTGAACAAGCTCATCCGTTTCTTCTTCACGAATTGTGAAGTTAATTTTCTCAACCCGAGTTTCGTCGGTATAAGTTAGCGGATACTCTGGCAGAGCGTCTGCTTTCGGTACATCGCTTGGTACCATGCTTGGTTTAGCAGTTCCGACTTTGACAATCTGTGTTACGGGCGCCAAAGTTTCCTCATTAGACAACTCTTGGCGGTCAACCTCTTGCCCGTTGGAACTGTAGACACGGGTCTTAATCGTGCGCTCACCCTCAACTCCTGGAGTTGTGATTTGGCGGGCATCTCGAATAAGCTCATCGGTATATTGCTCCTCGATGTTGAAGGCTATTTTCTCAACGCGAATTTCGTCAGTATATGTCAACGGATACTCTGGTAGAGCGTCTGTTTTCGGTGCATCGCTTGGTACCATGCTTGGTTTAGCAGTTCCGACTTTGACAATCTGTGTTACGGGAGCCAAGGTTTCTTCATTCGAAAGTTCTTGGCGGTCAACAACTTGACCATTGGAACTGTAGACACGGGTCTTGATCGTGCGCTCTCCCTCAACACCTGGTGTTGTGATCTGGCGGGCATCTTGGACCAATTCATCCGTAGTCTGCTCTTCAATGTTGAAGGCTATTTTCTCTACACGAGTTTCGTCGGTATAAGTCAACGGATACTCTGGCAGTGCGTCTGCTTTCGGTGGATCGTTCGGTACCATGTTTGGCTTAGCCGTGCCGACCTTGACGATTTGTGTTACGGGAGCTAGAGTTTCCTCGTTGGACAACTCTTGGCGGTCAACCTCTTGACCGTTAGAACTGTAGACACGAGTCTTAATCGTGCGCTCACCCTCAACACCCGGAGTCTCGATTTGACGAGCATCTCGAACAAGCTCATCCGTATATTGCTCCTCGATATTGAACGCAATTTTCTCTACGCGAATTTCGTCGGTATAAGTCAGCGGATACTCTGGTAAAGCCTCTGCTTTCGGTGCTTCATTCGGTACCATAGTTGGCTTAGCCGTACCAACTTTGACGATTTGTGTTATCGAAGCCAAGGTTTCTTCATTCGAAAGTTCTTGACGGTCGATTTCCTGACCGTTAGAACTGTAGACACGAGTCTTAATCGTGCGCTCTCCCTCAACACCTGGAGTTGTGATTTGATGACTTCCTTCTGGAATCTCATCTGTATATTGCTCGTCAATAGAAAAATCAATCTTTTCTATTCTAACCTCATCATTTGTAGTCAATTCCAACTCAGAATTCTCATGAATAGGAGCTGTATCAGGATTTGTCCCATATTCCGTCAGTTCTGGAATCTCTTGAACTGGAGCTGTATCAGAACTGGTGCCATACTCTGCCAATTCTGGAACTTCGTGAACTGGAGATGTCTCGGGACTGGTGCCATATTCTGTCAATTCTGGTGCTTCATGAACTGACGCTGTTTCTGGAGTTGTACCATATTCTGACAATTCTGGAACTTCGTGAACTGGCGCTGTTTCAGGAGTTGTACCATATTCTGACAATTCCGGAACTTCGTGAACTGGAGTTTCTTTTGGTATCGACTTAGTTGGAGCTGTTCCAACTAAAATAATTTCAGAAACAGGTTCAAGCGTCACTTGATCAGAAATCATTTCGCTTTTTACGATTTCTTGATTCTCATGATAATGACGAGTCACCACTGTACGTTGACCTCGAACACCTGATTGTATGACTTTTGATTGCCCTTGAGACAATTCATCGGAATATTGGTATTTTGTCTGATAAGGAAGTTCTTGAACTGACTCCTGCTCACTAATTTTTAGTTCTGGCAAGTCATAAACGGTGCTTAGACGAGCAGACTCTCTCTCCTTAGCAGCTATAGCTTCTCTTTCTCCCTCAGTTAAAGCATCACCCTTATCCGAAACAATCTCTTTCATATCAGGATTTGTTTCACTCGGCTTAAGTTCACTTCCCTTCTCTTTCTCTAAATCAAGTGTCAGATTTTCCTTCAGAGCAGAATGAGCTAAATGACTATCATTTTGTTCTTCATTCTTTAGATAACCGATATAGTCGTAACCGTCAATTTTCAATGGCGCTGGAAGTGCATCTCCAAGACCCAAGTTAAGACTTTGATTATATGCCACAAGTTCGATATTCGTCACTGCTAAGACTGTTGGAGATAGCAGTATGGATCCCATTCCAGTTACCAACAAGATCGAAGATAAATACCTCTTCCCATTTCTGCCTCTAACAACTACAAGCACTAGTAATGCAAGACCCATCGCTGTAAAAGTTGATTCCCAAAGGCCGGAGTGACCTGTCTTAGGTAATACTCCAGACGAATCCCCTTGAGTAGTCGGACGATAAACTAAGTAATAGGTCTCTGAAGCATTCTCAACATGCTTTGGAATCTCCCTGATCAAGGCACTCTTCTCTGCCTCCGTCAATTCAGACTCCACTACGTAGTGGTATTTGACCTGAGCAGACTGCTGACTTTGAATTTCTGCTGCCTTTACAGAAGTCAAGTCCCCAGTTATTTGCCCACTCAAAAAGAAGCTTCCAATAGTCGCCGAAACGAGCCCAACGGACAACTTCCGGAAAGAAAAGCGCTGTCGTTTTTCTCCATAAAACTGATGTGTCAT
This sequence comes from Streptococcus sp. GMD3S, assembly GCF_000298695.2. Taxonomy (GTDB): domain Bacteria; phylum Bacillota; class Bacilli; order Lactobacillales; family Streptococcaceae; genus Streptococcus. The sequence goes on from NZ_AJRC02000009.1 coordinate 62,895, forward strand.
TCTAAAGATTTCCTTTTCAATATATTATTCAATCCTTTCTATTCTACCTGATTTCACTTGATTATTCAAATTATTTGTCGCGATTTTTAGAAGTAACACATGCTTTTTAAAAGTACCAAAAAACGACTCCTCTTTTTAAAAAATCTCAAAAATCAATTTAAAACGAACTCCAAAATTATTAGATTTCCCCCCTTTGTCCTAAACTTTTTCCAACAAAAAAGAGAGAAATAACTTTCTCTCTTTTACATTTTTATCTCATCTTAAACTATGAGACAACTTGATTCTATTATGATTATTTCGCTTCAAATCCTTCTGCAACTGCATCCGCAAAGTTTTCTTCTACGATGCTTGCACAGTGGTCACAGATGACTGCATGGTAGCTACGTTCTGCAGTAGTTGGATCGATACGACGGCAGCGGTCACATACTTCACCTGCAGCGCGTTTAACTGTAAAGGCTACATCTTCGAAGCTAACGGCAGCTTCTGGCGCTGTACCTTCAGCGATGGTCAATTCTGACACGATCAAAAGTTGAGCCACATTGCTATCTACTGCTCCAAGAAGAGTTTTCACAACTTCGTTTGGATAAACTGTCAAGTGTGCTTCGAGTGATTTCCCGATTACTTTTGCATTACGTGCTTCTTCCAAGGCTTTTTGAGCTTGTCCGCGGAAGTCCATGAAGGCTGCCCATGTATCCAGGATTTCTTCTTGGTTGGCAAAAGTTTCCGCTTCTGGCAATTCAGACAATTGCACAAATTCTTCAGCTTCAAACTCAAGATATGACCAGATTTCCTCTGCTGTGTGAGGAAGGATTGGTGTCAAGAGTTTAGTGATTTTGACAAGAATGTCATAGAAGACAGTTTGCATTTGACGGCGTTCGAGTGATTTGGCACCCTCGATGTAAACAACGTCTTTGGCAAAGTCAAGGTAGAAGGCTGACAAATCAACGTTGATGAAGTTCACCAAGGCCTTGTAGATTGTCAAGAATTCAAAGTTAGCATAAGCATCACGAATCGTTTTCACAAGCTGGTTAAAGCGAATGGTCATGTACTTGTCAACAGAACGAAGCTCATCGTAAGCTACTGCGTCTTGAGCTGGGTTAAAGTCAGATGTATTGGCAATCAAGAAACGAAGAGTGTTACGGATCTTACGGTAAGTTTCAGAGACTTGGCTCAAGATATCCATAGAGATACGCACGTCGTTGCTTGAGTCCACACTTGTTACCCAGAGACGCAAGATTTCCGCACCAAATTGTTTTTCAACATCGCTTGGAGCAATGGTATTCCCAAGAGATTTAGACATCTTCTCACCTTTACCATCAAGGGCAAATCCTTGTGACAAGATTTGTTTGTAGGGAGCAACGCCATGGTTAGCAACAGATGTGATAAGTGATGAGTTGAACCAACCACGGTACTGGTCAGAACCTTCAAGGTAAAGATCTGCTGGATATTTGAGTTCTGGACGGTTGACCACTACTCCATTCCATGATGAACCTGAGTCAAACCATACGTCCATGATATCTGTTTCTTTCTTGAACTCGCCATTTGGTGAACCTGGATGAGTAAATCCTTCTGGCAAGAGGTCCTTAGCATCACGTTCCCACCAGATGATAGAACCGTGTTCCTCAAAGAGTTGAGCTACATGTTCAATCGTTTCAGCTGTCATGATAGCTGTACCATCTTCTGCGTAGAAGATTGGAAGCGGAACACCCCAAGCACGTTGACGAGAGATAACCCAGTCGCCACGGTCACGAATCATATTGTAAAGACGAACTTTCCCCCATTCTGAGTGGAACTTCACTTTTTCAATTTCATCCAAGATTTCTTGGCGGAATTTAGACACAGAAGCAAACCACTGTGGAACAGCACGCCAGATGATCGGTTTTTTCGTACGCCAGTCAAATGGGTATGAGTGAGAAATTTCTTCTTGAGCAAGGAGCAAATCACCCAGTTTTTCGATAACAGTCGGCACAACCTTGTCATAGAACTGACCCGCAAATTCAGGACCAGCATTTTCCATCATAATACCGCGTTCGTTAACTGTTACAGCAACTTCAAGGCCGTTGGCAACACCGACATTGTAGTCGTCCTCACCAAAACCAGGGGCTGTATGGACAATACCAGTACCAGAGTCAGTCGTAACGTGGTCACCAAGGATTACCAACTCATCTACAGCCGTATCCCATGGGTGGACTGTTACGATGTGATTCAATTCTTGACCACGGTAGGTTGCCAAGACCTGAACATCAGCCCAACCAAATTTCTCAGACAAGCTATTCAACAATTCTGAAGCAACGACAAACTTACGAGATTCACCAGCTGGTTGTACCAATACATAATCAATATCTGCTCCAACTGTCAAACCACGAGATGCTGTGATAGTAAATGGTGTAGTGGTCCATACGACAATATAAGTATCCGTATCTAGAACACCTTTTCCGTCTTTGACGCGGTTAGCATAGTAAAGGGAAGTTGAAAGCAAGTCATGGTACTCAATTTCCGCTTCAGCAAGGGCTGACTCAGAAGACCATGACCAGTAAACTGGCTTGGCACCACGGTAGATATAGCCTTTTTTAGCCATCTCACCAAAGACACGGATCTGAGCTGCTTCATAGTCTGGAGTCAAAGTCACATAAGGATTTTCCCAGTCACCAGAAACACCCAAACGTTTAAAGTCTTCACGTTGTTTATCAACTTGAGAAAGAGCGTACTCGCGGCAAAGTTTCAAGTACTCAACCAAGTCCATTTCTTTGCGTTTAACACCCTGTTTTGCCAAGACTTGTTCGATTGGCAGACCATGAGTATCCCAACCTGGGATGTAAGGAGCGTAAAATCCAGACATAGACTTAGAACGAACAATAATATCTTTAGAAATCTTGTTCATGGCATGTCCAACGTGGATATTTCCGTTTGCATACGGAGGTCCATCATGCAAGGTGAAATGTGGTTTTCCTTGGTTCAATTCTTGACGACGTTGGTAAAGTTTTGCTTCTTCCCATTCTTTTTGCCAAACTGGTTCTTTGGTTGGAAGACCAGCACGCATAGGAAAGTCTGTTTTCCCTAGATTGAGGGTTTCTTTAAGTTTCATTGTTACTCCTTTAATTTAAAATGACAAAATAAAAACCACGATTCGCAAAAAGGACGAAAATCGTGGTACCACCTTTGTTCGAAAAAAGACAGGGTCTCTTTTCCTCTTTTCCCGTAACGTGGGGGACGTCTAGTCTTACTGTTTTCGGACTGGATTGCTTGAGAGGATAATCTAACCACTAGGGATTGCAGGACTCTCACCATCTCCCGCTCGCTGAAAATATAGTTGGTTGGATCTTGTTCTCACATTTTTTTATAGGATAAGAACAGATTCTTTGTTTGCATCGTCCTCAGTTGTTGCAGTAGCTTCTACTTCAACTGACTCTTCATGCTGGTCACTTTCTTCTGTCTGTTGATTTTGTTGAGCTTCAAACTCAGCTAATTCTTTGTTGCCAGCCTCGATACGAGCTTGTAATTCAGCAACCTCTTCTGGTGTGAATTGACGAGTCATATCAATAGGCTCTTCCTCTGGTTGTAAAGATACAGTTTCACCAAGAACTTCACCCACCACTTCTTTAAAGGCTTCATCACTTGTCTGAAGGTAAGTAGCTGTTGGGCGAAGAATATCTTCCCAATCAGATGACTCAACAATTGCTAACTGACTTTCAATCGTAGACTTGAGGCGTTGATGGAATACACGGCTCTTGTTCTTCAACTCTTCTGTCTCAACAGCCACTCTCTTCGCATTATCTGTAGCCTGACGGAGAATTTCATTTGCCTTGTATTTCGCTTCTTCAAGCAAACGCTGAGCATCTTGTTCAGCTTGTTGAATAATATTGTTTGAACGTTCTTGAGCAGCTTGTTTGACACGCTCAGCTGTATCTTGAGCAATCAAAACTGACTGACTCAAGGAATCCTTCATCTCATCAAAGTAAGACAAACGTTCTTCCAAACTTTTGATGTGTGTCTCTTTATCGTGATTACTACGAACCAAGTCTTCATAATCACGAACAACGATATCAAGAAACTCGTCTACTTCTTCTGGGTCAAAACCTCTAAATCTTGTGCCAAAGGTTTTATCTTTAATTTCTAACGATGTAATTGGCATACTTTTCCTCACTTACTTAATAAAAAATAGAATCATTAATTGCTTCTGGTTCTTGCTCGCTTGTTACTGTTCTCTTAGGAATATCATTCGTATAATAGGAAAGACGTTCTTCTAGTTTTTTGATATAGAGTTCAGTTTCATCTTTGTATCGAATCATCTCCTCTAATTCAAAGTAAATCTTATCTAGAAATAGGTCAACTTCTTCCTGATTGTAGCCTCTGAATGTTCTTGAGAAAGCTTTATCACTTATTTCTTGTGGTGTAATCGACATATTTTTTCTCACTTGCTTAAAAGTAGCCTGACTGTTAGTTTTTTCTTATCCTTTTTGGTCTGACCATTGTCTTTGACAACTTTCAAACGACCAAACTTTCTCACACTGATCAAATCCCCAACTGCAACCTGGTAATCAGATTTTTCAACCACATGATAATTTACCTGGACAGATTTTTTCTCTATCAGTTGACTAGCTTGGTTTCTAGATAATTTCAAGGCACTTGATAAGAGGGCATCCAATCGAAAACTCGAAACTAAAATTTCTCGTTCTCTATAATCAATTTTAGACAAAATCCTATCGGTAAAAGGACGTTCCTCCAGCGATACAGGAAGTCTGCCAATCTTTCTTATTCCATCCTGAAAAAGAGGAATGAAATCACGATTGACAAAAATCTGTGCTCTCTTTTCATCTACCAAGATATCACCAAATAATTTACGGTCAATTCCTAGTTGGTTGATAATTGTTCCCAATATTTTTCCATGACTCAGTTGCTCAAACTTACTCGGATAGCAAATTTCCAACAAGGCCATTTCAAAGTCTGATATCTCCGGTTCAAAGTAATCTGGATAGAGAAGAACTCGAACCGACTCTGTCGGAAGAAAATCACCACTACTTTGGCAACCCAGTCCATATGTCCCAGCTAGTACCCTCAAAATCTGTTCCTGATGGGGATTGATAAAAGGAGTAAGTACCGGTGCATAGGTATCTTCTACCCGCTTGATCCACTCTAACCCCTTATCAATAAAGGGAATATCATCTTGGGAAAAATGCTGATAAATGGCTCGATTTGCTGTCATAGTAATAAGACTAGTCGTGTTAAGAGATTTCCAACAAACTGAATCAGAATCAGCGCTGCCCAAACCGTAAAATCAAGACCAGCAAATTGTAGATTGAGCTTACGAAGGGGCTCAATAACTGGGCGAGCAAGTCTGATAACTAAGCGACCTAGCTGGCTTTCATAGGCATTTGGAAACCATGAAAGAAGAGCAAATGCAACGAGAATGATGGAATAAATGCTAACCGCATTTTGGATTAAACGAATTAAGAAAATCATTATCTTGCTCTATTTCGTTTAATATCAAAACCAAACTCAGCGCTTTGTGATTCATCTGGAAGTTTGATATCTTCAATATTCACGATAACGTTGACAGGCGTCAATAGATACATCGTACTCGCAACTTTTTTCATATTTCCAGCTAAGACATGACGGGCTCCATCCAAGTAATCAAGGCAACGACGGGCTTGTACTTCTGTCATGTATTGGAAATCAATCAAAATACTTTCATTTCCAGCCAACAAATCTACAATTTCAGTTGCATCTTCATATTTCCTTGGATAGCGAACGTCAATTGTCACTTTCTCATCTGAACGGTGACTTTGCATCGCCAATTCTTGCTGACGCGCATGAAGACGAGTAATATTTGCATCTTTTGCTGTTCCTGACTGAGCAGGTGCTGGTAATTCTTTAGAAGTTGAGATGGCTGGGCTAACTGTTTCCTCTTGTTGAGTCTGATAGTTAGTCGTTTCTTCTCCGTCTTCTGTAAAATAATCTATAAATTTATCGAATCTATCTTTTAAAGACATAGCTCTCTCCTATTTAAAAAATGCTGTACCGATTCGAACAAAGGTTGAGCCGAACTGAATCGCTTCTTTAAAATCACGACTCATTCCCATGCTTAGCTCTGTCATCGGCATATTAGGGATTTGTTTTTCTCTAATTTCTGCTTGCAGAGCCTGCGTATCCTTGAAAATTTCTTTCAATTCATCACTGTCTGCCTCAAAAGGAGCCATGGTCATTAAACCAACATACTCAATCTGATCTAACTTAGCCAATTCTGGCAAAAGTTCTAGCAATTCTTCTTTTGAAAACCCATGCTTGCTTTCTTCCCCAGAAATATTGACCTGCAAGAAACACTTGACAACATGATCTGTTCTCTTTTGAATTTCCTGGGCTAACTTTAGGGAGTCTAAAGCATGAAAGTAATCCACATATGGGATTACTTCTTTCACTTTCCGTCTCTGTAGTGTTCCTATTAAATGCCAAGTAACTGGGTAATCTTTCAAGGCCTGATATTTTTCTAAAAATTTATCGACTCGATTTTCACCTATATGACGGACACCAAGCGGAAGCATGGCTTCCGCTGTTTGTACATCTACATACTTTGTCACTGCGATTACTGAAACAGCATCTAGAGCACGGTTGGCTTCTTGACTAGCATCAGCTATTTGCTGAAAAACTAATTCAGTATTTTTTTTCAAATTCATTGATTAACGATTTTTGAAGAATGGAGGTGTATCCAATTCATCTTCATCTTGTGAAACTGGTGTTTCGAAGCGTTCTACTGGTGAAACAACTGGATCTGTTTGGCGAACAATAGACTCACGACGCAAGTCCCAGTCTCCAAAAGCAGAGGCTTGGTTAGTTTCAAAGCGACGTGGACTTGATTTAGGCAATTCTGCTGTCTCTTCCAAGTCGAATTGACGGTCAAATGTGTGTGCTTGTGGAGCTTTAGTTGATGGTCTTCCAACTGGTTGGTTGTTACGAGCTCCAACTACTTTTTCCACTCGCTCTTGACGAACACCTGTTGCTACAACTGTAACACGGATTTCATCCTTCATGCTTTCGTCAATTGATGTTCCAAGCCAGATGTTTACACCTTGGCCAGCTGCTTGGTTGACAATTTCTGAAGCTTCTTCTGCTTCAATCAAGGTCAAGTCAAGTCCACCAGTAACATTTACGATAACATCCTCTGCACCATCGATAGTTGTTTCAAGAAGTGGAGAGTAAATTGCTTTACGAGCCGCTTCAACAACGCGTTCTTCACCACTACCGATACCGATACCCATAAGGGCATTCCCTTTGTTTGCCATTACAGTTTTCACGTCAGCAAAGTCAAGGTTAATCAATCCTGGGTTCGTGATCAAGTCAGTGATCCCTTGAACACCTTGACGAAGAACGTTATCTGCTTCGCTAAGAGCTTCAAGAAGTGGTGTTTTCTTATCAACAATTTCAAGCAAGTTGTTATTAGAGATAATCAACAAAGTATCAACATGCTCGCGAAGTTCGTTGATTCCTTCTACAGCGTACTGACCACGTTTGCTTCCTTCAAATCCGAAAGGACGTGTCACAACACCAACTGTAAGAGCACCAAGATCTTTAGCGATACGTGCAATAACAGGGGCTGCACCTGTACCAGATCCACCACCCATACCTGCCGTGATAAAGACCATGTCTGCTCCAGTGATAGCTTCCGTCAAAGCTTCTTCACTTTCTTCTGCAGCTTTACGTCCAACTTCTGGACGTCCTCCAGCACCCAAACCACGAGTCAATTTTGGACCAAGTTGGATAACTGTTTCTGCTTTCGTACTGCTAAGGGCTTGCACATCAGTGTTAGCTGCGATAAATTCTACACCAGCAACACCTTCGTCAACCATGCGGTTAATGGCGTTACCACCACCACCACCGACACCAATTACCTTAATAACTGCGCCTTGAGCTGCTGCTGTATCAAATGAAAATGTCATAATTTCTTATCCTCTTTTATTCATCAAACATGCTTCCGATCAAACCACGGAAACGTTCTGTTAGCTTCGGTTTACTTTGAGAACTTGCTTGGAATTCTTCCTTCGGAGCAACTGGAGTTTCCTGCACAGTTTCAGCTGGAGCTGTTTGTGCTGGACTTGGTTGCGCTACTGGATTCAAACGTTGATTTGGAATGCCAAAGTTGATTGGTTTTTGACGAAGGAATTCATCTCCTTTAACTGCTTTTTGAGCAAGAAGATTGACTTCAGTCAATTTACCAGCAAACTCAGACAAGCTAATCACGTGCGCAAATGCAGGGTTGCGAATTCCAACTTGATTTGGTACATAGAGTTTTACGCGAACACCAAATACTTCTTGGGCTAATTCAACAATTCCTGGTAAAATTGCATTTCCACCGATAAGGACGATACCTCCTGGCAAATCCAACAAGTGTCTTCTTTCCAACTCTTGTTTGATTTGGTCAAAGATATGTTTGATGCGTGCTGAGATAATTTCTGCCAAGTAGCTTTCTGTTACTTCAACAGGTTCTACTTCACCAATTACTTCAACTTGGAAAGTTTCGTTACTCGCAAGTGGAACGTAAGCTTCACCATAGTTCAGTTTCAAACTTTCTGCAATTTTTTGAGATGTTTTCAAGACTTTAGAAATGTCTTTAGTAACGTAATCTCCACCTTCTTGGTAGATGTTAGTGAACTGCAATTCTTGGTTACGGATAGTCGCTACAGTAGTCTGACCTCCACCCATGTCAATGACAGTCGCACCAAATTCACGTTCGCCTTCATTAAGAACTGAGTTCACAATCGCCAATGGTGAAATAATCACATTATCAACATGAATACCTACACGCTCAACTGTCTTACGAAGATTGTGTAGAATCGTACGAGGACCTGTGTAAAGCAGACCACGCATTTCCAAGCGAACACCCATCATACCACGAGGGTCACGGATCCCTTGGAAACCGTCCACGATGAATTCTTCTGGAATAAAGGTAATCACTTCACGATCAGGAGTCATGCTCTTAGTCAAAGCTGATTTGACAACATTTTCAACATCTTGATCCGTGATTTCTTTGGTATCTGAAGTTACAGGAATCATTCCTTGTGTTGGTTCAACCTGCAAGAGGTTTGCTGGAAGGCCAACGTTAACAGACTTAATAGAAATACCAGCTTTCTCTTCCGCCTGTGTGATTGCGGATTTGATTGCTGAAGCAGCTGCTTCAATATCAACAATAATTCCGTCTTTTACACCTTTACTTTTGGCATTGCTAACACCAATTACATTTACTTCACCATCTCTATGCTCAGCTACTAGCACTTTAATCGAGCTAGTTCCGATATCTAAGCCTGTAAAAAAACCATCTCTAGTCATTACATCGCATCCTCTCTGTCTTCCAAGTTTCTCACTTCTATTTAATAACTATGTTTGGGCATAGCTATTCAAAGAATATTATAACACAAAAAATCCAATCGTGCTTAGTTTTTGATAAAATTCCTGCATGTTTTTTGAGAAAATTCTAGAAAAATTCTTCTTCTAAGAGATTATTTGAAGTTAACGTTCACAATTTCCTTTCTGTTTCTTAAAAATCCAAAAAAGAGAAGATCATTTTAGATCTTCTCTTGAATAAATTCTTCCGATTTTTGTTGTAAAAAATTTTCTACTAATTTCCCTGTTAAGCGAATTGCTATCACGATAACAGTCGAAACAATGAGATAATTTAAGGGCTGGCCAAAACTTCCAACAAGTGGTGGTTTGTTTAAAAATCCATAATCTCCACCTACAACTAAGTTAACAACCCATATCAAGCCATTTAAGGCGAAGGTAATCACCGCCACATTCTTCAAATCAAGAAGGGAAGGTTGATAGTTTCTAAACAAGTATAGGAGCGCATTTCCTAAAAGGGCAACATGTCCGATAATGAAGGACAAAATGGTCACGTGTGGAAATGGGTAGGGATCAAAAAGTGGGTAAGCTAGTGCTGCTGTTGCTCCAAAAGTTCCTAAAAGGGCGAAGTACTGTTTGTACTTGGATGTTCCTGGAATCAAGAGCATCACAAACATGGCGATACGGCAATGATAGAAGGGTAAACTTTCTGATAGGGGCATGAGATTGCCCCAATACCAGCTATACAAAACAATCAGTTGAACAGACTGAAGGATCTGAATAAAACGCTGGTAAGCTACTTTGTCGCGAAAACGATAAGAAGCATAGAAAGTAAGAGCCAATAAACATAACAAACCAATGTACCAGTGAAGTTCAAACTGGGGCGGTTCTGATATCTGTGTGGTAAATAATTTATCCCACAAATTCATATTCTATTCCTCGTTCATCTAGCTAGAGGCAGTAAAAAATTCACTTTCTCCAGCTTTTAAATTTTTTGAAAAAACTTGATTCTATGACATGCATAGAACACTTGCGTCTTAAATTCGCAACCTATTATATCATTTGTATTGCAGAAATGCACTGATTTGAAATCTACATTTTCATATGAAAATCACTAAACTACATTAGATTTTCTACCAACTTGGCTAGATTCATGGAGTTAGAGCCTTTGAGCAAGATTTGGTCATTGGCACCGAGTCTTTCCTTGACCTGCTTGACTAGGTCTTCAAATTGGTCCTCGTCAGCTGTTTTCTTGAAGTAGAAAACGTGACCTATTGGGAACATTTGACTAGCAAGTTGGCTTAATTCGGCAATGTCTTCTCCATAGAAAATAACGGTATCCAGCACATCTGGCGATAGGCTCAAAATCATCTGGTTATGGAGCTGAACAGACTGGTCACCAAGTTCCTTCATGTCTGCTAAGACAGCGATTTTCTTGCCCCCTTCATTAGCTGGAATGGCAGAGAATGTCTCCAAAATCAACTTCATAGCAGTTGGATTGGCATTGTATACGTCAGACAGAATATCTGCTCCATTGGCTGCTTTCTTCCACTCAGTACGATTGCGGGTCAATTCTAGGTTCTGAAAGGCCTGACGAATTTGCTCCTCCGAAACTCCTTCTTGTAGAGCCACATAAGCAGCAATCATAGCATTGGTGGCGTTGTACTTACCTGTCACTGGCAAATCGAGGGCTTGTTCCAAAAAATTAGCCTTAAAGGTCAGACTATCCTTGCGCTCAATCAAGTCTGTGACTTCTAACTCAGCTCCTGACCCAAAACGGACCACTTTTTTATCTGTAGGCAAGTAGTCCTCTACAATGGAGTCGGCTGGTGCCAAAAGCAAAGAACCTGGTGCCATACCGTCTGCAATTTGCAATTTTCCTTTAGCAATTTCTGAACGGTCTTTGAAAAAGGCCAAATGAGCCTCTCCAACCAAGGTCACGATAGCTGTTTTTGGATGAGCCAATTCAGACAAGAGATGAATATCTCCCAAGTGATCCTGTCCCATCTCCAAGACCAACTTTTCTGTTCCTTTAGGCATGTGAAGAACCGTGTAGGGAAGGCCAATCTCGTTATTGTAATTGCCTTGGGTTTTGTAGGTCTTGTAGGTTGTTGAGAGTAAATGCGCCAACATATCCTTGGTCGTTGTCTTGCCATTTGAACCTGTAACCGCAAAGACATCAACAGCCGTTTTTTCAAGATAGTAGGCTGCGAGGGCTTGAAAGGCAGTCAACACGTCGTCTACTAGAATGTAGGGATGATTTGCAACCTCTTTCTTGGATAAGGTGACTGCTGCACCATTTTCAAAAGCTGTTTCGATAAAGTCATGTCCATCACGAGCACCTTTGAGTGGCACAAACAAATCACCTGGCCCAATCAAACGACTGTCAAACTCAGCTTTTTCTAACTGAACGTCCGCAAAAAGACTAACATCATTTTTAGCTCCAACAGCTTGGGCAACTTCATGGATTGTTAATTTCATTTCTACTCCTTTAAAAAGGGTTGAAGTCCAAGAACTCTAGTCACCATGCAGTGATAGTTCTGGCTTCTACCCTCTCTTTCATTTTTATAGCAAATGCGCTTCGCGCTTGTCAAAACTTTGCTTAGCAAGGTCAACCAAACGCTCGATTAGGTCTGGGTAGCTGATTCCCATATTGTCCCAAAGCAGTGGATACATTGACCACTGGGTGAAACCTGGCATGGTATTAAGCTCGTTTAGGAAAATTTCGCCCTTGTCTGTATAGAAGAAATCGCAACGAGAGAGACCGAGGCCACCAATTGCACGGAAGGCTGTTTCAGCATTTCGACGCATGACAGCTACTACATCATCACTGATTTTAGCCGGGATATCCATAGTAATCTTGTTATCGATATATTTGGCATCATAGTCATAAAAGGCAACATCCTTGACCACTTCACCTGGCAAAGTGCTCTTCACATCGTAGTTGCCCAAGAGACCAACCTCGATTTCACGCGCATTTACCCCTTGCTCTACCAAGACACGGCTGTCATATTGGAAGGCGAGTTCCAAGGCTTGACGGAGCTCATCTTGATTTTCAGACTTAGAAATACCGACACTTGAACCCATGTTTGATGGCTTCGTGAAGACTGGATAAGTCAATTTTTCTTCAACTTCAGTGATTTTAGCAGTCACATCATCCCCTTCGACGATAGCCACATAAGGAACTTGAGCAATCCCGACAGATTCTAAGACACGCTTGGTCGTGATTTTATCCATAGCAAGACTTGATGACAAGATATTGCAGCCGACATAAGGCATTTTCAAAACTTCAAGAAATCCTTGAACAGAGCCATCTTCGCCCATCGGACCATGAAGAACTGGAAAGACTACTGCACCTTCTTCGTAGATGGCACTTGGCGCTATTTTCTTGTCCCAGTCAATAGTCGCATTGGTCATGAGACGATCCTCTTGACCTGGAGTCTGGCTAAATTCTTGCGTTTTAATAAAGTCACCTGACTGGCTGATGAAGAAAGTCTTGACTGTGAAACGGTCGTAGTTGACCGCACGCATAACACTTTCAGCTGAAAGGACAGAGACTTCACGCTCTGCACTACGCCCACCGTATAAAAGAATAATCGTTTGTTTCATATTGCTTGTCCTAATTCTAATAGAATACTCGTTCTTTAGTATATCATATTTGCTTCTTTTTTGAAACTTGAATCTAAAAAAGCCCTCATTTGAGAGCTGAAATTTTACCGATCCACCACTTGAGCTTCAAAGTAAGCTGGCTTGTCGTCTACATTGGTGATGGTGATCGGTGATGGTGATCGTGTAGGACTTGTTATTAGTTACATAAAAAACTTTCTCCCCTTGGTAGCTGACAACAATCCCATTCTTTACCAAATGAATATCTTTTTGATTGTTTGGAAGCTCTTTATCATCATACCTTTTGGGAGCTCTATCTATTCTGCAAAATTTCGTTCTCTTTCCTTTTTCTACGCTGACCCGACCACCTGATACACTGCAACAATACTATCATACGAAGAATCAAATAAACCAAACGAAGGATTTTCATCTTTCCAAGAGCTGATAAGAAGGTTTTCCTTGCATTCCCCACTTCTTGAACTAACTGTTCAACCGTTTTACCTGTTTCCTCTTTAATAGCAACTGCATTCTTTGAAATCAAATAATAATTTTGTTCTAATCTGCTGATATAGGCTTTGGAAATTGGCTCGTCTAAGAAAAAATATACTCTATCAGCATACTCATCCTGAGACAGCGTATAGTAAACTTCAGCTTCACTCTCCCATTTTTTAGGAAAACTAGTTATTCTTATATTTCCATAGTCTAAATGCATCATTCCAACTAAAACGTCATTAGTCCATTCTTCCGCATAATGGTATAATTTCATTTTCTTATCTACCATTGGCCAAACTATAACATACCGACTATGCATGAATTCCTTAGTTAATGCCGAGTTACTTGCCAAGCTGGTCGCACCAATCTCATATACTGACCAAATAAGAACTATGAGCATTAGGACAGCTTGAGTTGGTTTGTTTTTATAATAGTTTCTTATTCTTTTTAACATTTTACTCTCCAACTGCGGGATTAGGTTTATCTAAATCTTTTTTGACATTTTGACTAGTATTCGCCACTAGAGCCTCTCTTGCATATTCGAAAGAAACAAGCTGATTGTTACTTTCAAAGCAAATAAGTCTCCTTTACCAAACAATTACAACAACTGAGGCCTAGTTTACGGTTCCTAAATCTACCGATCCACCACTTGAGCTTCAAAGTAAGCTGGCTTGTTGTCTACATTGGTGATGGTGATAGTATAGGGAGTTTCTTTCGTCACACCAAATACTTCCTTTATCTCCCCTTGAACCACTATACCATCACTTTCTAAATAGATACTTTTACTCTTATCATTTGGTAAGTCTTTGCGCTCGGTTTTGTCTTTTAAAAAAATTAGCTCCGTTATTGTTTGCTTTTCAACATTATAGACTATATTACTGTCTTTCATTCCCCAACCTTTTCGACCGGACAATTTTAACTTCGCATCATCTAATTTTTTAAAATGTAGTTCCGAATTATACTCCAGCTGCTCTGTTTTAGAAAAAACTTTCAATTCAACACTTTGACCTGGTTGCAGAGTGTACTTACCAGCATTTAAAACCACACAAATAAAAACTGCCGCAAACGAACCATACAACAATCCGATGATCATTCTTGAGAGACTGCTTTTAAAGTGCCGTAAAAGTAGAAATAAAGACACAATAAATAACACGGGTGTTAGCATTTTAGTTTTCCTCTCTCATCACTATTAAAATCCAGAAGAACTGTGGCCCTCAATCCCTCCTTAAAAGAGAGTATATTTTCCAACCCAAAAGAAAGCAGACCAAAGCTATCGAATAGTAGAAAATTTTCTGAAGCAAATGATTTAAAACTATCTTTCTCATCTGATTCACAACTGTATATAACTGATTCATCGCATTGTCCGAGCGTTGTTCCCAAACGGTCACTGAAGAACCTGTGTTACTTTCAATCACAGCTTGATTTTCACTTGCTAATTTCAAATATCTCCCAGCATGATACAACCGCTTTTCCCCATTTAACCAACTAATTTCAACACTCTTGTCTCCTTGTAATCGATTATTGTAACTGATGGATACCGCTTGATTCTCATAAGAAATCTTACTTTCAATTTGATTATAGTCATCCACCACATAGATAAGGCCGATGTTCTTTCCATTTTCTTTTGAGGGCACTAGATGAATATGCTTATCAAGAGCATGCCAATCCTGATCATTTTTATCTTGAATCAATTGAACCATACTACTATTCACATCCATCTTAGAAAATGAATAATATTGATAGATTGGCTTAATGATGAACAATACCATATAAAAAAGGAAAAATAGGAAAAAAAGGATAGACTTACTTTTATTTCTCATTTACTGCTCCAAAGTAACTTTTTTTACAAAATATTCTTGAGAACTCTGTCATGGCAACCTGCCTTTATAAAACTATTACCTCGTCGTTCCGTTTGTTATTCGGTTCTCCATATATCCTTAACTGTCACTTCTCCCCAATTATCTAGGCTAAAACGACTGGCATATATGGAAGTCCAGTCTGCCAAGACTTTGTGACGGAGTATTTCATCTGCTTCCCTGCGAATCTCATCGGCAGTCTTTCCATGCTCCGTTAGAAAGGCTTCTACTTGAGACTGATGATAATATCTCACGCTTTTCTCATCGTGATACCACATAAATCGTTCTAATTGCTGATTGTTTACATCGTACAGGTAATCTACATTTATGGTTGTCTCTGTATCTGGCAGTCTCAAACGCATCTCTATCCCAACTTTCGTCATCTCCTGAAATCCAAAATAAAAATAATAACCTAGAGATTGAATAGTATTTGGTAAGTCTACACTTTTATAATCAATAGAATGAATAGAAATTTCTTGAGAATCGTTGTCCACAAATTTTAAACTTTTTAACTTATAAAAAGCTCGTCCTTTCCAGAGAAATGTATGATTGTGATAATCACTTTCTTCGTAGTATATTTCATCAAAAATATTATGAACTCTCTGATATTTATAGTACTGAAAACCAGAGAAAGATAATAATAGAACTATTAGCAACGAAAAAATTACAAATTTCCTCTTCTTCATCTAATCACCTCATCTCTGTCAACTCTTGATTCCCTGTTTCAATATTTCGAATGAAATTATAAGTACTTGGGTAATTTTTTTGTAGCTTATCTACGGTATCTTTTCTAGTAAAATCCCTCAACACACCCCGTTGTTCATACAGCATTGTGTTGAGCAAGAAGCTTCTTTCTCTGGTAAACTATCCATACAAAGTCTGATACATCGTTTCCATGAAATCCTCAAGCTCTTTTTGAATAATCTTTAATAGGCGCTTTTCTTCAGCTTTGGGGATAGTCACTCTCTCATTTTTATTTTTTTCATTTGTTTGAAAATAGGCGCTAGAAACTATATCCAAGTTCTTATCCAATTCATATAGTACACTAGTTATTTTACCATCTATCTCTATTTCAAAATAAGCAGTAACCCCCCGTCCACGATACGATATTTTCAAATCGATGTCTCCTTTTATCTCGATGGAAGCAATTCCTCCATCCAAGCGAATAGCTCCATCGGGAGGAATGACATAGCCCGCTTTACGGATGTCAGGCGCATATTTCCCTGATGCCATCAAACGTTGTAAGACGGCTATATTGTCCCTCTCTTCAAAGGAGGTTTTTAATTGCATATGTTCTTGATGGTTTTGATACTGAAAGTAAAGATTCAAACCAGTAGCTAAGGCAATTACAGAACCAATAACGATCAGTATTTTTTTAAGTCCCGACATTTTTCTCACCTCCTCTATCTAAGTAATCATAGAAGTCTTGTTCATACAGCATTGCGTTGAGTAAGAAGTTACTTTCTCTAAAAATCTAACCATACAAGGTTTGATACATCTTTTTCATGAAGTCATCAATCTCGCTTTGAACACTTCTCAACAAGTAATCTTCTTCGGCTTGGGGGATAGAAACAATCTCTCTTTTCCCGTTATCATTTTGCTGAGAATAGCTGGAATCAATTAAATTCAGATTTTTATCTAAAATAAAAGCTACATGCGTTTGTTTTTCATTAATCTGTGTAATGAAAAACAACTGAAAATCCTTAGCATCCTTTTTGGGAGGGCTAATTTTCAAATGTAACTCTCCTTCAATTTCTAATGGATAAATAACTCCATCCAATCGAATAGCTCCGTCAGAAGGAATAGTATATCCTGCCTTGCGGATGTCAGACGCATATTTTCCTGATGCCATTAAATGATGAAGAACTTCAATTCTTTCATTTTTCTCAAAGGCTTCTTTTAAAGTACTAGATTGTCGGAAATGATTGTAAGCAAAATATGAAGGAATTGCTAACAGAAACAAAAACAATACGATCAACCATTTAAACTGTTTTAATTTATCTGACATTAGTTTCTTCCCTCCATATAACACTCTCTTTCAAATAAGTTTTATTATAAACTCTCACTCGTCTTCCTCGTCGTCATAAACTGGCTCGCCATGGATTTTGATGTATTCTTCATTCCTGCGGTCGTCTTCTTCCCAAACCGGGTCTCTTACATCGTCCATAAACGGAATTTCTTCCAAACTCAGCTCGTTAGCCTCTTCATAACTCATCGAAAGGATATCCTCATGCCGGTTTTTAAATTCCTCCACACTTAACCAGCTCTCTTTATCATCTTCGCTAATCTGACCATCAATAGCAGTCGCAATTTCAATGGCCATAATATAGAAGGCACGTTTATCAACAGTTAGAAGGTCAAGGTGGGTAGAAGCTAAACGTAGACAGTCTCCTTTTTCTCGATAGTCTGTTGCTGGATTGTCTTCAAAATCTAATTCAAGATTTTCATATACATGACTCCCAAATTTATTGATAATCCCTTCTTTCAACTGAACATTATTCCATCTATTATCATGCATCCACTTATTCAATTTCAAGTGAATAGTTGGGTCTGTTTTAAATGGGCGAGTATTCCCAAAATAAGAAATATCTACTGTCTTCCCATCTTTAGTATCAAACCACATTCTCTTCGCTAGTTCTAAGTAATCAAATGGAATTTCTTTGGTATAATCGCCTTTGATATATAGTCTCACTCGTCTTCCTCGTCGTCCAACTCTACCTCTCCATGGATTCGGATATACTCCTCGCGCTTCCTATCCAACTCTTCCCAGAGAGGCTCGTCTATGGCTTTCAAAACCTTTATCTCTTCTAAACTAATATCGACTGCTTCGTCGTAGGTCATATTCAGTAGGTCTTTATGTTTCGTTTTGAATT